>JAEMSB010000164.1:0-5418 GCA_016463045.1 Niveispirillum sp. | reverse complement strand
AGTCAGCAGCGGCGACGTGAGGCCGAAAAGCTGCGTATTGGCGATGCGGCGGCCCAGCTCGACACCATTAACGATGTTGCCCCACTGGTCCGACCCGCCGCACTGCAAGGTGCAGCCGAAGCGGCGCTGCAGCTCCACGAAATCATAGGCCTGCAGGATCATGTAGTTGAATTCAAGGAAGGTCAGCGGCTGTTCACGGTCCAGGCGCAGCTTGACGCTGTCAAAGGTCAGCATGCGGTTGATGGTGAAATGCCGGCCCACATCGCGCAGGAACGGGATGTAGCGCAGTTCATCCAACCAGTCGGCATTATTGGCCAGCAGGGCATCGGTCGGCCCGTCGCCGAATTTGATCAGCCGGTTGAACGGCGTCAGGATGCCCTGGATATTCTGGTCGATAACCTCATTGGTCAGCAGCGGGCGCGCCTCATCCTTGAAGGTCGGGTCGCCGATCTTGGTGGTGCCGCCACCCATCAGGGCGATGGGGCGATGACCAGCCTGCTGCAACCGCCGCAGGATCATGATCTGGATCAGCGAGCCGACATGCAGGCTGGTCGCCGTCGCGTCGAAACCGATATAGCCGGTGACGATCCCGTCGGTCAGTTGCTTGTCCAGCGCCTCAAGATCGGTGGCCTGATGATAATAGCCACGCTCCACCATCACGCGCAGGAATTCGGACTTGATGTTCGCGGGAACGGTGGTGGTGCTCATCTTTCATAGACCTTGATGTTCGAGAATGGCCCCAATGGCCAAGGGCGTGGTAGCACATCTAGAAATCCAGAGCATGGTGCGTGATGGCATTGCAGCGTTTCCTGACAGTCGGCTTGATGAGCGGCACCTCCATGGACGGCATCGACGCCGCCCTGGTTCGCACCGATGGCCATGGCTTTGTGGAGCCTCTGGGCTTCATCTTCACCCCCTACCGCCGCGCCTTCCGTGACCGGCTGCGGTCGGTGCTGGGCGGTGTTGGCGATGTGCAGGGCGTGGCAGAGGAACTGACCGACCTGCATGCCGAGGCGGTGGCAAGCCTGCTGCGTGTGCAGGAGGTTGAGCCGGCTGCTGTGGATTTAATCGGCTTTCACGGCCACACCATCCTGCACGCGCCCGACCGCCGCCACACCTGGCAGATCGGGGACGGCGCCCGGCTGGCGGCGGCAACGGGCATTGATGTGGTCCATGATTTCCGCACCAATGATGTAAAGGCCGGCGGCCAGGGTGCGCCACTGGTGCCGCTCTATCATCAGGCGCTGGCCAGTGACATGGACCGCCCCCTGGCCATCCTGAATATCGGTGGCGTCGCCAACATCACCTGGTTGGGCGAAGGACCGCTGGATGTGGTGGCCTTTGATACCGGGCCGGGCAATGCCCTGATCGACGATTTGGTTTTGTCGCGCACCGGGGAGCCCTACGATGATGGCGGGCGCATTGCCGGCGCGGGCCATATCGATGATGACATGCTGGCCCGGCTGCTGAACCATCCATATTTCGCAGCAAAGCCGCCAAAATCGCTGGACCGCGACGCCTGGGCCAAGGCGGCCATGTCCAACCTGTCGACGGAGGATGCGGCGGCCACCCTGACGGCTTTTACCGCCGAAACCATCATCCGCGCCCTGGACCATGTGCCGGCCCGGCCCAAACGCTGGTTGATCTGTGGCGGCGGGCGGCGGAACGAGACCTTGATGTGGATGCTGGCCGACCGGCTGGACGGGGTGCCCGTGGCGCCCGTGGATGGCCAGGGCTGGAACGGCGATGCGTTGGAGGCCGAAGCATTTGCCTATCTGGCCGTCCGCTCGCGCCTGGGCCTGCCTTTGTCCCTGCCCGGCACCACGGGCGTGCCGGAACCGATGACGGGCGGGCGGTTCAGCCCCCGGCCCTGAGCCGCCGTTCCGGTGACGATGGCAGCAGCGCCGTGACCAGGCCCAGCAGCGGCAGGTAGGCACAGAACTGGTAAACCCAGGTGATGCCGTGGATATCGGCCAGATTGCCCAGGGCCGCCGCCCCGATGCCGCTGATCCCAAACATCAACCCGAACATCAGGCCGGAGACCAGCCCGACCCGGCCGGGCACAATCTCCTGCGCGTAGACGACCAGGGCGGCAAAGGCCGACGACATGATCAGACCGATGGTGATGGCCAGCACCGCCGTCCAGAACAGGTCGGCATGCGGCAGCAGCAGGGCAAACGGCGCCACGCCCAGAAAGGAGACCCAGATCACGGCCTTGCGCCCGATCCGGTCCCCCACCGGCCCGCCGGCAAAGGTGCCCGCCGCGACGGCAGCCAGGAAGCAGAACAGGTAAAGCTGCGACTGCTGCACCGACAGGCCGAACCGTTCGATCAGGTAGAAGGTGAAGTAGTTGGTGATGGCGCCGATATAGATGAACTTGGCGAACATCAGCACGCCGATCACCGCCAGCGCCCGGATCACCGTGGCCCGGCCATAGCGGAAGGCAGGGGCCAGACCCGCCACGGCCACCTTGGCCTGCGGATGATGCAGCCGCCAGCGCGTGACGCCGAACAGAACCCAGATGGCCGCAACCGCCGCGATGGCAACCCAGCCCACCGCCGTCTGCCCAAAGGGCAGGATCACGGCAGAGGCCACCAGCGGGCCGATGGCCGATCCCGTATTGCCCCCCACCTGGAACGCCGACTGTGCGGTACCGAACCGCCCGCCCGACGCCATGCGCGCCACCCGTGACGCCTCCGGATGAAAGGTGGCGGACCCGATGCCAATGGTCACCGACGACAGGATCAGCATGGGATAGCTGCCCGACAGCGCCAAGAAGATAACGCCTGCCAAGGTCACCCCCATGCCGATGGGCAGCAGCCAGGGCTTGGGATGCTTGTCGGTGTAAAGCCCGATCCAGGGCTGCAGCAGTGAGGCCGTGAACTGGTAGGTCATGGCCAGCCAGCCGATCTGCCCGAAGCTCAGCGTGTAATGCGCCTTCAGCATGGGATAGATGGCGGGCAGCACCGCCTGGATCAGGTCGTTCAGCAGATGGGCGACAGCCACCGCGCCTACGATCCGGACCACGAATTGTGGGCCCGCCGGCACTGGCACGACGGGCGGCGTGGATGGCATGCTGTCGGCAAGTCTGACGGTCTGCTGGGTCACGATAAGGCTCACTGGGGCGCTGTTCAGGGCGGAAGACCCGTCCACATTGTCACATTGGACCAGCGGCATGAGGCTGTGACCTTTGGGCACTTTTGCCACCATGGTCAAGCGCGTCGCCGACATGTCGCCCCGCCGGGATCAGCCCTGGTGCCGAGTCCGGTCAATGGCCGGCACCGGATTTGTTTCAGCTTTGTATCACCCGCTTACCCCGGTCGCGCTGCGATGATACGCAGGAAGCCATAAGAACCGTTGGCTTCGGACGGCCATCGGAGGCAACAAAGGATACGCGGATAATGTCAGTACGGAGCGCGTTGATGACGGCGGCAGCCCTTATCGCCCTTTCGGCGACCCCCACCCTGGCGGCCGATGCGCCGGCGGGCCATCCCTTTGCCGAGGCACAGGCCAAGCAGGACCCGTTCTTCTGGCTGGAAGAGGTTGAAGGCCAGAAGGCGCTGGATTGGGGCAAGGAGCATAATGAGAAAAGTTTCGCCCGCCTGAAGAACGATCCGCGTTTTGAGACCATCCGGGCGGAGGCCGAAAAGGTCCTGACCGCCAAGGACCGCATCGCCTATGGCAGCCTGGAAGGCGGCAAGGTCGATAATTTCTGGCAGGACCAGACGCATGTGCGCGGCATCTGGCGCCGCGCCACCCTGGACAGCTACAAGGCCGCCGACACCGCCTGGGATACGATCCTGGATATCGACAAGCTGTCGGCGGATGAGGGCAAGAACTGGGTCTATAAGGGCCATAACTGCTTTGGCGCCGATGCCAGCCGTTGCCTCGTCTATCTGTCCGATGGTGGCAAGGACGCCGTCGTGGTCCGTGAATTCGACGTGGCGACAAAGTCCTTTGTGAAGGACGGATTCCAAACCGTTGAATCCAAACAGACTTTGGATTGGATGGACAAGGATACGCTGCTGGTCGCCACCGATTTCGGCCCCGGCACCATGACCGACAGCGGCTATGCCCGTCAGGTGCGCCTGTGGAAGCGCGGCACCGATCTGGCCGCCGCGCCGGTCGTGCTGGAGGTTGGTGTCAAGGATGTCTGGGCGCGCCCCTGGGGCATCCACCGGCCCGAGGGCAGCACCATCCTGTTGCAGCGCGGGCCCGACTTCTTCACCGAGGAATGGTTCCAGCTGACGCCAGAAGGCAAGGTCGTGAAGCTGGCCCTGCCGCTGGGTGTCGATATGAAGGGCGTCATGAATGGCGACCTGATCGTGGCCCTGCGCGACGACTGGGCCGTGGCCGGCAAGGCGCTGAAAAAGGGCGACCTGATCGCGGTGCCGCTGGCCCAGGCGGCGGCGGGCAAGGTCGAAAAGGTCGATGTGATCTATTCGCCGGGTGAGACAGCGGCCATCCAGGGCGTGGGCATCGCCAAGGATGCCATCTATCTGGACCTGCTGGACAATGTCGTGGGCCGTCTGGTCGCCACGCGCAAGGGGGCGTCCGGCTGGACCCAGGCCGATATCGCCCTGCCCGCCAATGGCAGCCTGAACATCGTGTCGACCGATGGCAGCAGCACCGATGTGCTGGTGAACTACACCAATTTCCTGCAGCCCGACACGCTGTACATCATGGAAAATGGCGGTACGCCGCAGGCCATCAAGTCTCTGCCCGCCCGCTTCGATGCCGCCAACCTGACCGCCGAACAGCGTTTCGCGGTGTCCAAGGATGGCACGCGCGTGCCCTATTTCATCGTCCATAAGAAGGACATGAAGCTGAATGGCGACAATCCGACCCTGCTCTATGGCTATGGCGGGTTCGAGATTTCGATGACGCCGGCCTATATGTCGGTGTTTGGCAAGGCCTGGCTGGAACAGGGCGGGGCCTATGTCGTCGCCAATATCCGGGGTGGTGGCGAATTTGGTCCCCGCTGGCATCAGGCGGCGCTGAAGGAAAACCGTCAGCGCGCCTATGATGACTTCCAGGCCGTGGCCGAAGACCTGATCAAGACCAAGGTGACCAAGCCTGCCCGCCTGGGCATCCAGGGCGGGTCGAATGGCGGCCTGCTGACCGGCGTCACCATGACCCAGCGTCCGGACCTGTTCGGCGCCGTCATCGTGGCCGTGCCCCTGCTGGACATGATGCGCTATCACACCATGCTGGCCGGGGCCTCCTGGATGGGTGAATATGGCGACCCGGAAAAGGCCGATGAACGCGCCTGGATCGCCAAATACAGCCCCTATCAGAATGTCCGCAAGGGTGTGAAGTACCCTGAGGCGTTTGTTTACACCTCCACCAAGGATGACCGCGTCCATCCCGGCCATGCCCGCAAGTTCGTGGCCAAGCTGGAAAGCCAGGGCCACAAGG
>JAEMSB010000653.1 GCA_016463045.1 Niveispirillum sp. | reverse complement strand
GTGCATGACATGCGCGACATGCTGGCCGGTGTGTTTGGCGAGGATGCGGCCCGATTCCATGTCCTGACGCATGAGGTGGGCGGCGGATTCGGGATGAAGCTGTTCTGCTATCCCGAATATGTGCTGGCCTGCTTTGCGGCGCGGAAGGTGGGTGCGCCGGTGGCCTGGACCAGCAGCCGGGCAGAGGCCTTCCTGTCCGATGATCATGGCCGCGACAATGTCAGCGTGGCCGAACTGGCGCTGGACGCCGATGGCCGCATCCTGGGCCTGCGCGCCGATATCATCGCCAATATGGGCGCGTATCTGTCGAATTACGCCACCTATATCCAGACTGACGGCCAGACCAAGATGCTGTCGGGCGTCTATACCATCCCCGCCATCTATGCCCGTGTGCGCGGCGTCTATACCCATACGCAGCCGGTGGACGCCTATCGCGGGGCGGGACGGCCGGAGGCGGCCTATCTCGTGGAACGGCTGATCGACAAGGCGGCGCGGGAGATCGGGCAAGACCCGGCCAGCTTCCGCCGCCTGAACATCATCCCGCCCGCCGCCATGCCCTATCGCACGCCCATGGGCCATGTCTATGACAGCGGCGATTTCGCCGGTACGCTGGATGCAGCATTGGAACGCGCCGACCGGGCGGGGTTTGCCGCCCGCCGGGCGAAGGCGCGGGAGCAGGGGCGTCTGCTGGGCCTGGGCATCGCCACCTATATCGAGGCCTGTTCCGGCGGCGCCCCGGAGGCAGCCGAACTGCTGGTGAAGCCCGACGGGTCCGTCCTGCTGCTGATCGGCACGCAATCAAACGGGCAGGGGCATGAGACGGCCTATAAACAGGTGATCGCCGAGGTCCTGGGCATCGCGCCCGACGCCATCGCCATGGTGCAGGGCGACAGCGAACGCGTGAAAACCGGTGGCGGCACTGGCGGGTCGCGTTCCATCCCCACGGGCGGTGCCGCCGTGCGCGACGGGGCGGCGGACGTGATCGGCCAGGCCCGGCCCGTGGCAGCAAAGCTGCTGGAGGCCGATGCGGATGCGCTGCGGTTTGAGGTGACAGATGCGGGTGGGGGCTTTGCCGTCGCCGGTTCCAACCGCTTCGTTCCCTTCACGGAGGTGGCGGCAGCGGCCACGCCGGACGCGGATGGCCATGTCTTCCGGGGCAAGGGCAAATACAGCCCGCCGTCCAACACCTTCCCCAATGGCACGCATGTGGTTGAAATCTCGGTGGAGATCGACACTGGCGTGCCGCGCATCGAACGCTATACCGTGGTGGATGATTTCGGCACGGTGCTGAACCCGCTGCTGCTGGAGGGGCAGGTGCATGGTGGTATCGCGCAGGGGATGGGGCAGGCGCTGCTGGAACTGATCCGGTTTGATACGGATTCGGGGCAGTTACTGACCGGGTCCTTCATGGATTACGCCATGCCGCGCGCCGACCATCTGCCCATGATCGATTTCTCCCTGCGGCCTGTGCCCTGCACTACCAATCCGCTGGGCCTGAAAGGGGCGGGGGAGGCAGGTGCCATCGGTGCCTGTCCCGCCATCATCAATGCCCTGGTCGATGCGCTGGCTGACCAGGGTGTCACCCATGTCGATATGCCCGCCACGGCGCCTGTGCTGTGGCGTCTGATCCATTCCGCGAAAGCCGCGAACGCGGCGTGATGAGAGTTTGAGAATGTTATCTGCCAATGAGTTGGCGGCCCTGCTGCCCGCTGTCCGCACCGCCGCTGAACAGGCCTCCGCCGCCATCCTGCGCCATTATGAGGCGGGGGCGGAAGCAACCGCGAAGGCCGATGGCAGTCCCGTGACCGCCGCCGACAATGATGCCGACGCCATCATCCTGGCGGCCCTGCGCACGCTGACCCCCGATATCCCGGTGGTGACGGAGGAAGAGGTGGCGGCGGGCCGCATTCCCGATATCTCGTCGGGCACCTTCTGGCTGGTCGATCCGCTGGACGGGACCAAGGAATTCATCAAGCGCAATGGCGAGTTCACGGTGAATATCGCCCTGATCCAGGGGGGCGAACCGGCGCTGGGTGTCGTCATGCTGCCCGTCGGCGGCACAATCTATGCCGCCGCCGGTCCCGGCACCGCCGTGCGCGGGGGGGCGGGGCAGAAGGATGAGCCGATCCAGGTGCGCGCCGTGCCGGCGGTGGGCCTGACCGTCCTGACCTCCCGCAGCCATGCTGACAATGCGGCGGTGGATGAATTCCTGACGGGCCGGCGCGTGGCGAACCGGGTGGCGGCGGGCAGTTCGCTGAAATTCTGCCGCGTGGCCGAAGGGGTGGGCGATGTCTATCCCCGGTTAGGCCCCACCTGCGATTGGGATATCGCGGCGGGCCATGCCGTCCTGATCGGGGCGGGCGGGTCGCTGACCC
>JAEMSB010000652.1 GCA_016463045.1 Niveispirillum sp. | reverse complement strand
GGGATGGGCCGCGTGGAAGGTGCGCACGCCTTCCGGTGCCGATACCAGCGCCATGAAACGGATCTGGCTGTCGGGCACGCCATGGCGGTTCAGGACATCCACGGCATGCACCGCCGAATGACCTGTGGCCAGCATGGGATCGACCAGGATGAACAGCCGCCCCTCCGGGTCCGGCAGCTTCACCAGATATTCCACGGGCCGCTTTGTCTCATGGTCGCGGTAGAGACCGATATGTCCTTCCCGCGCGGCGGGGACCAGTTCCATTAACCCTTCGGCCATCACCAGACCGGCACGCAGGATGGGCACCACGGCCAGCTTCTTGCCCTCGATCACCGGTGCATCCATGGGGCAGAGCGGAGTCTCGATGGTCTGCGTGGTCAGCGGCAGATCGCGCGTGATCTCATACCCCATCAGCAGGGCAATCTCCCGCAGCAATTGCCGGAACCCCATGGTCGACCGCGTCTTGTCCCGCATGCAGGATAGCTTGTGCTGGATCAGCGGGTGATCGAAGACAAACAGGTTGGGAAAATCGCTGCGCATGGCGGTGTCCAGGTCTGGGATCGGGTTGGGAGGAGAATAGCCAAGGCAAGCCGGCAAATACCAGCCATGCCGAAGCCCCGCGCTGTCATTTGCCGCCTTGCGTCCATATGATCGCTTCCCGCCTTGCCCCCATCATTCCCGGACCATCATGCGCCGTCACGACCGCCCCACCGGCAACCACGACCCGTTACAGCGGCCAAAGCGCCTGACCGACGGGCAGGTGCTGCGCCAGCTGCTGCCCTATCTCTGGCCGGCGGGGCAGACGGGGATCAAGGTGCGGGTGGTGGCGGCGCTCTTGTTCCTGGCGGCGGCCAAGGCGGCCAATGTTTCCGTCCCCATCTGGTATAAAGGCGCGGTTGATGCCCTGACAGCGGGCGGTAATCTGGCCGCCAGCCCGGCTGTGGCCATCCCGGTCGGCTTCATCCTGGCCTATGGCTTGGCCCGCGTGCTCAGCCTGGCGTTCGGGGAGTTGCGCGACGCCATCTTTGAACGGGTCAGCCAGCGGGCCATGCGGGTGGCCGCCCTTAACGTCTTCCGGCATCTGCATGCCTTGTCCCTGCGCTTCCATCTGGAGCGGCAGACAGGCGGATTGAGCCGGGTGGTGGAGCGCGGAACCAAGGCCATCGACAGCCTGCTGGGCACGTCGCTGTTCAACGTGCTGCCCACCCTGCTGGAAATCCTGCTGGTGACGGGTATCCTCTGGCACCTGTTCGATATCCGCTTTGCCGCCGTCACCTTTGCCACGGTCGCGGGCTATATCTGGTACACGATCACTGTCACCAACTGGCGCACCCGCATCCGCCGCGACATGCTGGACGCCGATACGCGCGCCAGCGCCAAGGCCATCGACAGCCTGCTGAATTACGAGACGGTGAAGTATTTCGGCAATGAAGGGTTCGAGGCCAGCCGCTACGACAAGGCGCTGCGCGCCTATGAGGATGCGGCGGTACGCACCCAATCCTCGCTGTCGCTGCTGAATGTCGGGCAGGGGATCATCATCGCCGCCGGCGTGGTCAGCGTCATGTGGATGGCGGCGGGCGGCATCATCAGCGGCGAGCTGACCATCGGCGATTTCGTGCTGGTGAACACCTATCTGCTTCAGCTTTACCAGCCGCTGAACATTTTCGGCTTCGTCTATCGCGGTATCAAGGAATCGCTGAACGAGATGGAGCGGATGTTCGAACTGCTGTCCGTGAACCGGGAGGTGGAGGACACCGCCGACGCCAAGCCCCTGGTGGCCAAGGGCGGGGAAATCCGGTTCGAGGGTGTGGATTTCGCCTATGATGCCCGCCGTCCCATCCTGAAGGACCTGGATTTCACCGTCCCGGCGGGGCACACGGTGGCCGTGGTCGGGCCGACGGGCGCTGGGAAATCCACCCTGTCCCGCCTGCTCTACCGGTTCTACGACGTCACGGGCGGGGCCGTGCGGGTCGACGGACAGGATGTGCGCGACGTGACGCAGGACAGTCTGCGCGCCGCTATCGGCATCGTCCCGCAGGATACGGTGCTGTTCAACGACACCATCCGCTACAACATCGCCTATGGCCGCCCCGGCGCCACCCAGGATGACCTGGACCGCGTGGCAGAGGCCGCCCAGATCGGTGATTTCATCAAGGCCCTGCCCGATGGCTGGGACACGATGGTGGGCGAACGCGGCCTGAAACTATCAGGCGGGGAGAAGCAGCGCGTGGCCATCGCCCGCACCCTGCTGAAAAACCCGCCCATCCTGATCCTGGACGAGGCGACATCGGCCCTGGACACCCACACCGAACGCGAAATCCAGGCCGCACTGGGCCTGGCCGCCCGCGGCCGCACCACCCTGGGCGGGGTGGCAC
>JAEMSB010000651.1 GCA_016463045.1 Niveispirillum sp. | reverse complement strand
GAGCAACTGACTTGTAATCAGTAGGTCCCGGGTTCGACTCCTGGTGCCGGCACCACATTAGGCTCCATTGCATTCTACTGAATGCTCTGGAAGCCCCGAAAACCCGCCCTTTGGCGGGTTTTTTCGTTCCAGGACCCTCCGTCGGGATCCAACAAAATCCCCCTTCCCCGAGGGTATGTTAGGGATACTGCGATTTCCCGGTCAGGAGCGCGTACCCCTATGCCACGTCTAGCGATCCCCCTCAGCGACCTGCAATGCCGCACCGCCAAAACCCGCGAACGCGCCTACAAACTGTTCGACGGCGGCGGCATGTACCTTTTCGTCAAACCCAATGGCGTGAAGACCTGGCGCTTGAAGTACACCAAGCCCAGCGGCAAGGAAGGCACGCTCATCATCGGCAATTACCCCATCGTTACCCTTTCCGTCGCACGACGTAAGCGAGACGAAGCCAGGGCGTTGCTGCTCGACAACCTCGATCCAATGGAAGAAAAGAAAAAGGCCAAGATCGTAGCCCAACGGGCGGCACTGCTTTTCGAAACCGTTGCTCTGGAGTGGCACGCTGATATGTCCCGCCGCTGGACCGAAGGCCACGCAAAAACCGTAATGAGCCGACTGCGCACCCACGTTTTCCCGCTGATCGGCCAACGCCCCATCGCTGAACTCGATACCCACGATCTGCTAGAAATCACCCAGCGCATCAAGGAACGCGGCACCATGGATGTGGCGTTAAGGGTACAGAACTACTTATCCACCATCATGCGCGGGGCCAAAAGAGCCCGGCAGATCACCATGAATCCTGCACTGGATCTGGCAGGCTCGATTCACGCGCCGCGCACAGTCCATCGCCCGGCCCTATCCCTCAACCGCCTACCCGAACTGCTACACCGTATCGACAACTACAACGGCCGCGAGCTGACGCGCCTTGCCGTGCTGCTGACTCTGCACGTGTTCGTCCGCTCCAGCGAGTTGCGCTTCGCTCGATGGAGTGAGTTCGACCTCCAACGCGCCATGTGGGAAATCCCCGATACGCGCGCACCGATTGAAGGGGTACGCAACTCCACGCGTGGGACCAAGATGAACGGCGACATTCAAATGGTTCCGCTGTCGCCGCAGGTCATCGAAATATTGGAGCGCCTGCGCAGCCTCAGTCGCTTTTCAGAATTGGTGCTACCGGGCGACCACAAGTACTGGAAGCCCATGTCCGAGAACACGGTGAACACCATGCTCCGCAACGTCGGCTATGACACCAGCAAGGACGTGTGCGGCCACGGCTTCAGGACCATGGCCTGTAGCGCCCTACTAGAGTCCGGGTTATGGACCGACGCAGCCATCGAAAGACAAATGAGTCACAAGGAACGCAACCGCGTGCGCGCCGCTTATATCCACAAGGCCGAATTCCTCGAACAGCGCAGGCTGATCATGACGTGGTGGAGCAACTACATCGACGCCAACCGCCATGGGCATGTGACCCCCCACGAATTCGCTCACCCGGTCGGCGACAACATTACCGCCCTACAAAATAGCCGCGGCGCATCCAAACGTGGGTAAGCCAATAAGATCACCGCAGTCCGCCCTTCCACGCGGGTCCATCCAAGCGGGGCTGCAAAGCCGCCCTGCTTGGATGGACCTCATTTAAAAAAATCTAAAGCCCACGCGAATTGTCTGTGGAAAACCATAGATTTCCACCGGTGGATAATTTCATCCACAGCCGCAGAATTCCCGAAAATTCGAGCCTTGACCCAAATTATCCACAGGCGTAGAAAAGATCGGGCAAAGCGCTGTCGTTGACAGCAACCCAGGTAGCCAGAACCTTTAAGGCTACGCCACACCGTGGTGGTTCTCCCAAAGTGCGATTAGCGTCCGGCAGCTCGCACGGTCACAGCGATGTGATGGATGCCTACTTTTACCAGTGTGCCCGCTGCGGCAACTCATCCCCCTTTCATAGCTGCCCTGCAGCAACCTATCCGCTTGGCCATTTCCTTGCGCCAACCTGTGCCCGTCTCTTTCTCCCGGAAAGAGACGGGCGCTCCTACCGCTGCTGCAGCCCACCTCGTAAAAGGCTTTGCGGCATTTCCCCTCGTGACAATCGGCGTGACAAACACCGAAGTCACCAGCAACAGCGATGCAGATGATGGTGCCGCAGCCCACGGAATGGACTGCACCTGACTGACAGTCAGGCATGCCCCGGTCATCGCTTCACTGCCTTCACCCGACTCAGGATCTCGCGGCATTGGTCTCGTCAGCCAATGCGGACTCCACCCGCCCACTTCTTCGGAAGTGTTCAGGAGGCCAGATCATGAGATACCCAAGCTCCCGGTCGTAAGGAGCCGCCAGTCCCGCGTTAGTGGACAACCCTCACAGGTCGCAGGGGCCTT
>JAEMSB010000650.1 GCA_016463045.1 Niveispirillum sp. | reverse complement strand
GTCGGACTCCTTGGGCGAAGCTATGGCTTGGTCGTGAAGGAGCCTGTCTTTATGTCGAACCTGGAACGTTACTCCCCCCGTTATGATGATCCCCGCGCCGATGCGCATATGGACAATCACTGGCGCGTGCGCCGGCGGCTGGACCGTGTGGCAAGGCTGCTGGATAGCGCCATCAAGCTGCCCATCGTCGGGCGGGTGGGTCTGGACGCGCCGTTGAACCTGATCCCCGGCGCCGGTCTGGCGCTGTCCACGGGCGTTGCTGGTTGGCTGGTTTGGGAAAGTTCCCGGCTGGGTGCGCCCAAACGGCTGGTCACCAAAATGGCGGGCAATGTCGTCATCGACAGCCTGATCAGTGCCATCCCCGTCGTGGGCTGGTTCGGTGATCTGTTCTTCCGCGCCAATGACCGAAATGTTGAGCTTCTGCGCCGTCACCTTGACGGCCAGCACCCCTTCCGCCGACCCCAGAACGGGCGCGGCGGGGTTATCGACGGGAACTATACCCGTCTCTAAAATACCTAAATAAAACAACATCTTGGCAGATGAGGTCCTGATATGAGCCTGTTCAACATGTTCAAGAGCGACAAGGGCGAGGCGATGACGGCCCACAAGGCCTTCGCCATCGCCCTTCTCTACACCATGGCCGCCGATGGCGAGATGGATGCCGAGGAGGTGGGTCACCTTCTGGCCGTCATCGGTGGCGAGAAGTCGGGCGGCACCATCGGTGTCGGCGCCAACAACCAGGCGCTTTTGAATTCCGCCATGAAATATGTGCGCAGCCACAGCCATGAACAGTTCCTGGCCGAGGCGACGCCCGTTCTGACCACGGCGCAGCGCCTGTGCATCCTGATGAACCTCGTCGACAGCGCCCTGTCGGATGGCGAGGCGGAAGCCGAGGAGCGTGAATTCTTCGACAAGGCGCAGAAGGCCTTCGGCATCACCGACGCGCAGTTCAGCCCCTATTTCGAAGTCATCATGATGAAAAATGACCGGTCGGTATTCGTGGACAAGAACCACCCCATGAACCAGCCCGGTTTCCAGGTCGGCATGCCGGGGCAAGCGGCATGACCGTTGCGGCCGCGGGCAACACGTCCCGCGGGCCGGCTCCCCTGTCCTGGCCTGCGCGCCCGCGGCCGCCTTTTTATTGCGGCCTGACGGCCTGATCCCGATCCCCCTTGGTCTTGATTGACCAAGGGGGATTTTGCGTTTTCCGACATCAAATGACCCGGTTCGCGTCAAATGCAGAAAATACATAGCAAGCGATATAATCGCACGCGACAAAATAGATTGCACGCGATCTAATCGTGAGCGATATTGATCTCACGAGATCGACGGCGCCAACCGGCCCCGCCAACGACCCGGCGAAAATGCCGACAGACAGGAGTGATGATCATGAAGGTTCTCTACACCGCCAATGTGACCTCGACCGGTGGCCGCGATGGCCGCGCCACCTCTGACGACGGCATCCTGGACGTGAAGCTGGCCCCGCCGAAGGAACTGGGCGGTGCTGGTGGCGCCACCAATCCGGAGCAGCTGTTCGCCGCCGGCTATACGGCCTGCTTCATTGGCGCCATGAAGTTCGTGGGTGGCCGTGACAAGATCGCCGTGCCGGCCAATGTCTCCGTGACCGCCAATGTCGGCATCGGCCAGCGTGATGATGGCGAAGGTTTCGGCCTGACCGTGAAGCTGAATGTCAGCCTGCCGGGCCTGGACGCCGCCACGGCCCAGGATCTGGTGGCCCGCGCCCACAAGGTCTGCCCCTACAGCCACGCCACCAAGGGCAATATCAGCGTGGAGACGGTGATCGTTTGATCGGACACCACGTCACCGAACAGGGCGTCGCTTATGCGGCGCCCTTTTTCGTGTCTGCCAGACGGTGCCCGGCATCCAGCGCCAGTGCGAAGCACGCGGCCAGCAGCACCACATCCTTGAACAGGAACTGTGCCAACGATCCCATGAAGGGGAAGCCATAGCCCTTCTCCCACAGGCTGGCGCCGATGGAAAAGCTGAGCGTGACCAGGAAGGTGGCGATCCCCATCACCCCGCCCAGAAGACCGGCCCGGTGTGACCAGGCCCCCAGCGCGATGAAAGCGCCCGCCGACAGTTCCAGAATACCGATGGCGTTGCTGGCCCCCTGCACGCCCCAGAGCGGGTACATCCAGGCGAACAGCCAGTAATGTTCGGCAATCCGGGCTACGCCCTCGGCCTCATAGGCTGCGAACTTGGTGATGCCGAACATTGCAAAGATAAAAACCATGGACCAGCGCAGCGCCTGGATGGCGACAGAAGGTCCCGGAAGGCGGTTCAGTGCGGTGTCGATGGCGGTCATGGCGCTTTCCCTGGCGTGCGTGGTCCACCATCATTCGCGCCAAGGAGGGAATG
>JAEMSB010000163.1 GCA_016463045.1 Niveispirillum sp. | reverse complement strand
ATGCTGGGTCCCGGCTTTCGCCGGGACGACGGAGGGGCGCTGAGGTTTGTGTTGCAGTGTGGAGGGCTTCTCCGGGCTGTCGGCGTCGCGCCCTCACCCTCCCGCCGGCTGACGCCGGCGGGCCCCTCCCTCTCCCACCTTCGTGGGCGAGGGGCGGTTCAGGGGAGGTGGGTTATGCGATATGCTTCCCCCTGATCATCCCCATAATCTCCGCCGCTGCCTTAGGGATGTTCGTCCCCGGCCCGTAGATGGCGGACGCGCCGGCGTTCAGCAGGAACTCGTAATCCTGGGGTGGGATGACGCCGCCGCAGACGATGAGGATGTCGCCCGCACCCTGTTCCTTCAAGGCGGCGGCCAGTTGCGGGACGAGGGTTTTGTGGCCGGCGGCGAGGCTGGAGACGCCGACGACGTGGACGTCGTTTTCGATGGCCTGGCGGGCGGCCTCTTCCGGGGTTTGGAACAGGGCGCCGACATCGACGTCGAAGCCGATATCGGCGAAGGCGGTGGCGATGACCTTGGCGCCGCGGTCATGGCCGTCCTGGCCCATCTTCACCACCAGCATGCGGGGGCGGCGGCCCTCTTCCTCGGCAAAGCTGGCCACGTCCTTCTGGATCTGCGCGAAGCCGGCATCACCCTCATACGCGGCGCCATAGACGCCGGAGACGGAGCGGATGGTGGCGCGATGGCGGGTGAAGACCTCTTCCATGGCGTCGGAAATCTCCCCAACGGTGGCACGGGCGCGGGCGGCGTTGACGGCGAGCGCCAGGAGGTTGCCGGATTTCTCACCCGCCGCCTGGGTGAGGGCGGCCAGGGTTTCGCGGACCTTGGCTTCGTCACGGCTGGCGCGGATTTGCTTCAGGCGGGCGACCTGGGCCTCGCGCACGGCGGTATTGTCGATGTCGAGCACATCGACGGTTTCGGGGTTCTGGGGGCGGTATTTGTTGACGCCGACGATCACCTCTTCGCCCCGGTCGATGCGGGCCTGACGCCGTGCGGCGGCTTCCTCGATCATCAGCTTGGGCAGGCCGCTTTCCACGGCCTTGGTCATGCCGCCCATTTCCTCCACCTGGGCGATCAGCTTTTCCGCCGCCTCGGCCAGGGACGCGGTGAGGTGTTCGACATAATAGCTGCCGCCCAGGGGGTCAACCACGTGCGGGATGCGGGTTTCCTCGGCGATGATCAACTGGGTATTGCGGGCGATGCGGGCGCTGAACGGTGTGGGCAGGCCCAGGGCCTCGTCGAAACTGTTGGTGTGCAGGGACTGGGTGCCGCCCATGATGGCGGCCATGGCCTCGATGGTCGTGCGGATGACGTTGTTGTAGGGGTCCTGCTCCGTCAAGGACACGCCCGAGGTCTGGCAATGGGTGCGCAGGGCCAGGGAGCGGGCGTCCTTGGGGCTAAAATGCTTGTCCATCAGCTTGGCCCAGAGCAGGCGGGCGGCGCGCAGCTTTGCCACCTCCATGAAGAAATCCATGCCGATGGCGAAGAAGAAGGACAGGCGCGGGGCGAACTTGTCGACATTCAGGCCCTTGGCCAGGGCAGCGCGGACATATTCCAGACCGTCGGCGAGCGTGAAGGCCAGCTCCTGCACCGCCGTGGCGCCTGCCTCCTGCATATGATAGCCGGAGATGGAGATGGAGTTGAACTTGGGCATGTGGTTGGCCGTATATTCGATGATATCGGCGATGATCCGCATGCTGGGTTCGGGCGGGTAGATATAGGTGTTGCGGACCATGAACTCCTTCAGAATGTCATTCTGAATGGTGCCGGAGAGCTTGGCCGTGTCCACGCCCTGTTCCTCGCCGGCCACGATATACATGGCCAGGATGGGCAGGACGGCGCCGTTCATGGTCATGGAGACGGACATCTTGTCGAGCGGGATGCCGTCGAACAGGATCTTCATATCCTCCACGCTGTCGATGGCCACGCCGGCCTTGCCGACATCGCCCACGACGCGGGGATGGTCGCTGTCATACCCGCGATGGGTGGCCAGATCGAAGGCGACCGACAGGCCCATCTGACCGGCGGCCAGATTGGCGCGGTAGAATTTGTTGCTGGCCTCGGCGGTCGAGAAGCCTGCGTATTGGCGGATGGTCCAGGGCTTGACCGCATACATGGTGGCGCGGGGGCCGCGCACGAAGGGGGCGAAGCCGGGCAGGGTGCCGGTGGTTTCCAGCCCCTCCAGGTCTTCGGCCGTGTAAAGCGGCTTGACCACCAGCCCTTCCGCCGTCGTGCGGGTCAGGTCGGAGAGCTGCGCGTCGGCACCGGCATCCTTGGCGGCGAGCGCTTCCCAATCGGCGAGGGTCTTGGGGGGGAAGGTGGTCATGGGGAGGCTCCGGGCTTCGGCAATTTATGCGTGATCCCGGCTTGTCACCGGGATCACGGGGAGGGAAGTTAGCGCGCGTCTATGGCTCACTCAAACTCGATGATCTTCTCATCCACCGCGAGGCTGGCGCCCTTGGCGGCGTGGACCTTCTTGACGGTACCGTCGGCTTCGGCGCGCAGGATGTTCTCCATTTTCATGGCTTCCACCACGGCCAGTTCCTGGCCGGCCTTCACAGCCTCGCCTTCCTTGACCGATACCGACACCAGCAGGCCCGGCATGGGGGAGAGCAGGTATTTGGACATGTCGGGGGGCAGTTTCACCGGCATCAGGTCGGCAAGGTCAGCGGCGCGCGGGGTCAGGACGTCGACCACGAAGGCGAAGCCGCCATGGGTCAGGACCCACGACGTGCCCTTGATATCGACCTGTACCGTCATGGCGACGCCGGCCACCGTGCCCTGCCACAGGCTTTGGCCGATTTCCCAGTCGCCCAGGACGGTGTGCGGGCCGCTGTCCAGGGTGACGGTGGCGGCACCGCCGGCAAAGGACAGGTGGGTCTTGTGGTTCTGGCGGTCGGCGCGGGCCACCCAATCCTGGGCCACATGGAAGGCATGGCCCGCCACTTGGCCCGAGATCATGGCGTCGCGGCTGGCGCGGCGATGGTGCAGCACGGTGGCGAGCGCCAGAAGGCGGTCGCGGACGGCGGGGTCTGGTGTCAGACCGTGGAAGCCGTCGGGATATTCCTCCGCGATGAAGTTCGTGGTCAGGCGGCCGTCGCGGAAGCGCTGCTTCTGCATCAGGGAGGTCAGGAAGGAGATATTGTGGCCCACGCCGCGGATCTGGAACCCGTCCAGCGCGTCGGCCATGGCATCGGTCGCCTGATCACGCGTGGGGGCCCAGGTGATCAGCTTGGCGATCATGGGATCGTAATACATGCTGATCTCGCCCCCCTCATACACGCCGGTATCGACGCGGACGATGGAACCATCTTCACGGGTGCCTTCGGCGGGGGGGCGGTAGCGGGTGACGCGACCGGTGGAAGGCAGGAAGCCACGGGTGGGTTCCTCGGCATAGACGCGGGCTTCCAGTGACCAGCCATTGATGCCGACATCGGCCTGGGTGATGGGCAGATGCTCCCCGGCGGCCACGCGGATCATCAGTTCGACGAGGTCGAGGCCGGTGATCATCTCGGTCACCGGATGTTCGACCTGCAACCGCGTGTTCATTTCCAGGAAGTAGAAATTGCGGTCCTTATCGACGATGAACTCCACGGTGCCGGCGCTGCGGTATTGAACCGCCTTGGCCAGCGCGACCGACTGTTCGCCCATGGCCTTGCGGGTGGCGGCGTCTAGGAAAGGCGACGGGGCTTCCTCGATTACCTTCTGGTGGCGGCGCTGGATGGAGCATTCACGCTCGTTCAGGTAGACGGCGTTGCCGTGGCTGTCGGCCAGCAGCTGGATTTCGATATGGCGCGGTTCGGTGATGTATTTTTCGATGAAGACGCGGTCATCGGCGAAGGAGCTGCGCGCCTCGTTCGTGGCGGAGCGGAAGCCGTCGCGCGCCTCGGCATCGTTCCAGGCGACCCGCATGCCCTTGCCGCCGCCGCCGGCGGATGCCTTGATCATCACGGGGTAGCCGATGTCGCGGGCGATCTTGACCGCCTCCTCATCATCCTTGATGACGCCCAGATAGCCGGGGACGGTGGAGACGCCCGCGGCCTTGGCCAGCTTCTTGCTCTCGATCTTGTCGCCCATGGCGCCGATGGCATGGACATCGGGGCCGATAAAGACGATGCCGTTCTGTTTCAGCGCCTCACAGAAGGGCGCTTTCTCCGACAGGAAGCCGTAGCCGGGATGGACCGCCTCGGCGCCGGTCTGCTTGCAGGCCGCGATGATCTTGTCGGCGATCAGGTAGGATTGGGCCGAGGGCGCGGGGCCGATATGCACCGCCTCATCCGCCATCTCAACGTGAAGCGCGCCGGCATCGGCGTCGGAATAGACGGCCACCGTCTTGATGCCCATGCGGCGGGCGGTCTTGATGACGCGGCAGGCGATTTCGCCACGGTTGGCGATGAGGATCTTCTTGAACATTTTACGGTGCCTCTTCGTGCGGGCGCGTCGGATCAGAGCGGCAGATTGTCGTGCTTCTTCCAGGGGTTCTGGAGCTGCTTGTTCTTCAGCATCGACAGCGCCTTGCACAGGCGGCGGCGGGTATTGTGGGGCATGATGACGTCGTCGATATAGCCGCGACCCGCCGCCACGAAGGGATTGGCGAATTTCTGGCGGTATTCCTCGGTCCGCGCCTCGATCTTGGCTGGGTCGCCGATATCGCCGCGGAAGATGATCTCCACAGCACCCTTCGGCCCCATGACCGCGATTTCAGCCGTCGGCCAGGCATAGTTGACGTCGCCGCGCAGATGCTTGGATGCCATCACGTCATAGGCACCGCCATAGGCCTTGCGCGTGATCAGGGTGACCTTGGGCACGGTGGCCTCGGCATAGGCGAACAGCAGCTTGGCCCCATGCTTGATGATGCCGTTATATTCCTGGGACGTGCCCGGCAGGAAGCCGGGGACATCCACGAGGGTGACGATGGGGATGTTGAAGGCATCGCAGAACCGCACGAAGCGGGCGGCCTTGATCGAGCTGTCGATATCCAGGCAGCCGGCCAGCACCATGGGCTGGTTCGCCACGAAGCCGACGGTCGAACCCTGCATGCGGCCAAAGCCGACAATGATGTTTTTGGCGTAGTCCGGCTGAATCTCGAAGAAATCGCCCTCGTCCACGATCTTCGAGATCAGTTCCTTCATGTCATACGGCTTGTTGGGATTGGCCGGGACCAGGGTGTCGAGCGACATTTCCGGGCGGTCGGCCAGATCGGGCGTGGGGCGCGAGGGCGGCTTTTCCCGGTTCGACAAAGGCAGGAAATCCACCAGACGGCGGGTTTCCAGCAGCGCCTGCACGTCATTCTCGAAAGCCAGATCGGCCACGCCGGACTTGGCCGTATGGGTCACGGCCCCGCCCAGTTCTTCGGCCGTCACCACCTCATGCGTCACCGTCTTCACCACGTCGGGGCCGGTGACGAACATGTAGGAGCTGTCCTTCACCATGAAGATGAAGTCGGTCATGGCGGGGGAATAGACGGCACCACCGGCGCAGGGGCCCATGATCAGGGAAATCTGCGGGACGACGCCAGAGGCCAGGACATTGCGCTGAAACACTTCGGCATAGCCACCGAGGCTGGCCACGCCTTCCTGGATGCGGGCACCGCCGCTGTCATTCAGGCCGATGACGGGGGCGCCGACCTTCATGGCCTGGTCCATGATCTTGCAGATCTTCTCGGCATGCGCCTCTGACAGGGAGCCGCCGAAGACGGTGAAATCCTGGGAGAAGACGAAGACCAGACGGCCATTGATGGTGCCATGACCGGTGACGACGCCGTCACCGGGAACCTTCTGCGCCTCCATCCCGAAATCGGCGCAGCGATGTTCGACGAACATGTCCCATTCTTCGAACGAGCCCTCGTCCAGCAGGATTTCGATCCGTTCGCGCGCCGTCAGCTTGCCCTTGGAATGCTGGCCCGCGATGCGCTTTTCACCACCGCCCAGGCGGGCGCCGGCCCGCATATTTTCCAACCGTACCAGCACGTCCTGCATGGGAAATCCGCCCCGTAGAATGGTTCATGGGAGTTTGGGCGGAGTTTGCGAATTATGAAGCAGCAGGGGAAGGCGTGGATGGGTGTGGATTTGCGAAGGCGATCGGCGCAGATTGCAAATTTTGCGAATTTGCAAATCGATCCATCCATGGGGTGCCGGCCCGACCCATGGGGTCGAAAACAGAACCGCCACCCCCTTCATGACGAAAGGGGTGGCGGTTGCGGCGTACGGTGTCGCCGCAGGGTTCATCAGGGATTGATGGTGATGAACGGGTCCCACCAATAGGTGTTCCCGTCGTTGGCGATCTGCAGGTTGAAATGATAGGTGACCTGCCCGCTGCCCAGGCAGTTGGCCGTCCACTGGGTCGATGAAATCTGCCGCGTCGACAGCACGCCGGTGCCCGCCGTCTGCTCAAAGCCGGTGTAGGACACCGACATGAAACTGAGCAGCGGCACCAGAGTCCAGGTGATCGTGTCGCCGACATTCACGGTGATCGTCAGTTCACTGGTGCCCTGGCCCGCAGCGCTGGGGCCCTGGTCGCTAATCATGTAGACGGTGGCGGCGACATTGGGGCCGTTTTCTTGCGTCGTCTCGGTGTCAAACACGCAGATCACATTCACATTCTGCTGAGTCATTGCCCATGCTCCAATTGTAAATTGTTGAATTGGTCTTGGCGGTTCAAGGCGAAGCGCCGACGGGCACCCCGTGGGGTACGGTTTGACTTATAGCGCCATGGGTAATATGACTATATGCTCTTAATCGCGTATCAATATTAATGTATTCTATTTTAATGGGCTGGTCATGAAGGCGCCCGCCGTCCTGCACATGAGCCGAATTTCTTTAAGCGGTACGCAACGAAGCGCATGGTGCGGCCCTATACACGGCTCTATTCCTAAAACTATTCATGGGAGAATGGGTGGGGGCGTGTTTGTACGGTTTGCCGGGGGCATCACTTTACAAAAGCCTTCAAAACAGTGGCATTCGTAGGTCTGGCCCGTCTAATAGTCATATTGCTAACAATAATTTTAGCGCCTGTCCCCTGACGGCAAAGGATCTCCCTTGAAAAGCAGCAGCTTCAAGTTTGGCGATTGGCAGGTGGATGTAAGGATGTGTCGGGTCCGCCATGTCGCGGAAACCGCCGAAACACAGATCGAACCCCGCGCCATGGATGTGCTGTCGGCGCTCTGCCACCGGGCGGGCACGATATTGAGTGCCGATGACCTGCTGCATCTGTGCTGGGACGGCGTGGTGGTGGGGGAAAATCAGGTCCATAAGGCCATTGCCCAGCTGCGCCGCGCCCTGCGCGACAGTTCCACCGACCCCGTCTATATCGAGAATATCCGCAAACGCGGCTATCGCACCCTGGCCCCGGTCACGTTCCCGCCGGGATATGGGGCCGGCGCGGTGGAGGAAACCTGGACGCGGGCGTCGCCCTATATCGGGCTGGACCCGTTTGACGCGGCCCATGCCGATGTGTTTTTCGGGCGGGAAACCGCCGTCACGCGGCTTTGCGCGGCGATGGCGGGGCGGCTGGCGGCAGGGCGCCCGTTCGTTCTGGTTCTAGGACCCAGCGGCAGTGGCAAGACCTCCCTGATCCAAGCGGGGCTGCTGCCGGCCCTGACCGCCGGAAGCGGTGGTTTCCGGGTGGAGGGCATTGCCAGCCTGGATCTGGGCGATGTCGCCAATCTGCCGCTGCCCACGGCGCTGGGGGGCGCGCTGCTGGACCTGGAGCGCGATGGTGAGCCGCTATTTGCGGGCCACAGCGCCGAAAGCATCGGCACCGCCCTGACCGGCGAGGGCGAAAGCCTGCCGCCCGGCGCCCGCCATCCCGACGAGCCGGGCCGCAATCCCGCGCGCTTCATCCTGTTCATCGACCGGATGGAGGCCCTGTTCAACACGCCCATGGCGGGCATTCTGCAGCGCTCACAATTCCTGACGGCGCTGGACCGGCTGGCCCGGCTGGGGCCGTTTGCCGTGATCGGCGCCTGCCGCAACGATTTCTACCCCGATCTGGCGCGCGAGCCGCTGTTGATGGCCGGCAAGGAAACGGGCGCGCATTTCGATCTGGAACCGCCGACCCGTGCCGAGATTGCACAGATGATCCGCCGACCGGCGGAGATGGCCGGCCTCAGTTTCGGCATCGACCTGAACAGCAACGAACATCTGGATGATCTTCTGTGCGAGGGGGTTGCCAACAACACCGATGCATTGCCGCTTCTGCAATATACGCTGCAACAGCTTTATCTTCAGCGCAGCCCGACGCGCGAGCTGACCATTGAGGCGTATCGCAAGCTGGGTGGCATTGACGGGGCTATCGGAAGGCGGGCGGAAGCCATCCTGGAAGGATTGCCGCCACAGGCACAGGCCGCCCTTCCCCGCATCTTCTCCCTGATTGTGGCGGCGGGTGGGGCCGATGGCAATGCCCGCAGCCTTCGCGCACCCTGGTCCGTTCTGGCCACGGCGGAAGAACGGCAACTGGTCACGAATTTTGTCGATCAGCGGCTGTTCGTCAGCCTTTCGCACGGGCGGGAGCCGGTATTCGGGGTCGCGCATGAGGCGCTGCTGCGGCAATGGCCACGCGCCGTGGCCTGGATTGCCGAACATCGTCAAGCCCTGCGTATCCGGGCGCGGTTGGAGGCCGAAGCGCAGCAATGGATCGCAGAGGGGCGCCGGGCCGACCGCCTGCTGCGTCAGGGGCGGCCATTGGAAGAGGCCCGCGAACTGTTGAAGACCCGGGCCGTGCCCCTGTCGCCGGACATCGCGG
>JAEMSB010000162.1:7366-8769 GCA_016463045.1 Niveispirillum sp. | reverse complement strand
CCATCCGCACCGCCTATTCCCTGGCCTCGCCCCTGCTGCCCATCCTGTCGCTGACGGGTGTGCTGCTGTCGCTGAAACATGGGATGACGGCGCATGCCACCAACTGCTTTACGGGCAGTGCGGTCATCTTCATCGGCGCGCTGAACGATATCGCGCGCGGCAGCCGCCTGGGCGAGGTGGCCATGCGGTTGGGGGAGCGGTTCGGCACCGTGGTGCATGTGCCCAACCATGTGGTGGTGGTTCAGCATTGGACAGCGCCGGTGCGCGACATGGCGGTGCTGGCCGGCGAGGTGTCCAAGGACCTGCTGGCCAACGGCTTTTACGACCGGGCTGGCCTGTGCGTCATGGCGGAGATGACCTGCCACACGGTCAGCCGCACCAGCCTGGAGATGGAGCTGAAATCCACGCAGGCGGCCATGGCCTTTGCCATGCGTCGCAACCTGCGCCTGATCGCGGAGACGGCACGCAATCCGCTGCTGCTGATCGAACGGCTGCGGCGGCCGGAACTGGGGGGCTTGAGTGAAATTCTGGCCTATGAGGGGACCGCCGACAGCCGCACCGGCGAGGTAGCGTTCAAGATCCGTCAGCTTTACGCCCTGTTGGTCTTCGACAGGGCGGATCTGGCCCGCACCCTGGCGGCGGAGGTGCGGCCCGACCTGCGCTCCGTCCTGGGGTCGGCCTGGGTTGCGCCATTTCACTGGTATGAGGCGCTGGCCCTGCTGGATGGTGTGGCCAGTGGCGCCAGCTGGCTGGACAAGTCGGCGGCCCTGAAACGGGTCAGGACCAACCTGAAACTGCTGCGGCGCTGGACGCGGCACGCGCCTGTGAACCATGCCCACCGGGTCCGTCTTCTGGAGGCGGAACTGGCGGCGCTGATACCGGAAAAGGATGGGGTGTCGGCCAAGGCGGTCGCTGGTTTCGCGGATGCCGTCGATCTGGCCCTGGCGGAAGGGTTTGTGGGGGATGCCGCCCTGGCCGCCGAACGGCATGGCCGTGCCTTGCTGCGCCTTGGCCGCGAACGGCAGGCAGCATCGCAGATGCGCGAAGCCTGGCTGCTCTATCGTCGCTATGGCGCTTTGGGGAAGGCGGCACAATTGGCCGGGGAATTCCCCGACGCGCTGGAAGGGCTGTCTGCGGAGGGCGGAGGGGACGAGGCCGTTGGGCAGCAGGCGCTGGACGTGTCCACCGTCACCAAGACGGGGCAGGCCATCGCGGGTGAGCTGGTGCTGCATCGGCTGACGGGCCGTGTGCTGGATCTGGCCATGGAGAATGCCGGTGCCCGCTATGCGGCCCTGACCTTGACCCAGGATCAGGGCCGTATCCTGGCCGCCGAACGCTGCCTGGGGGATGGGCATGCGGAGGAGGGGCAGGTCGCGGTCGGGGTGCGGCTACCGGAACCACTG
>JAEMSB010000162.1:0-7356 GCA_016463045.1 Niveispirillum sp. | reverse complement strand
CACTGCTGCTTTATGTTGAACGTACATTGGAAACGGTGCTGATCGAGGATGCGCGGGTACAGACCCGGTTCCCCAGCCACCGGCGCTGGGACCGGGCCGGGGCGGTATCGGTGCTGGGCGTGCCGGTGGTGCATCAGGGGCGGTGCATTGGGGTTCTGTATCTGGAAAACGATCTGACGGCAGGCGCCTTCACGGCGGACCGGGTGGAGCTTTTGCGGGTGTTGGCGGCGCAGGCGGCCATCGCCATCGCCAATGCCCGTCTGTTCGACGAGCTGGACCGCGCCCGTACCGCGCTGCAGGAATATAATACCCGCCTGGAGCAGGTCGTGTCCGACCGCACCGCCGATCTGGCCCGCCGGTCGGCCGCCCTGGAACAGTCACTGGCCGAGTTGCGGGCCACCCAGGCGCAGTTGGTCCAGAAGGAAAAGCTGGCCTCGCTGGGTGGTCTGGTGGCCGGTGTCGCGCATGAGATCAATACGCCGCTGGGTGTGGCGCTGACGGGCGCCAGCTTCATGGAGGAGAAGGTCACGGACCTTATCGGCCAGATCGCCGATAAGCGCCTGACCCGCACCAGCCTGGACGAGTTCATCCAGGATGTGGGTGATACGGCCCGCACTGTCGTCAACAATCTGCGCCGGTCAGCCGATTTGGTGCAAAGCTTCAAGCAGGTGGCGGTCAGCCAGTCTGACGAGCAGCAGGAAGACCTGGATGTGGCGCAATATCTGCGCGAAATCCTGCCCAGCATCGAACTGCTGCTGCGGGGCCGCCCCATCCGACTTGAAACCGTGCTGGAGGATGGGCTGTTCCGCCGCGCATCGCCCGGTGCCATCGCCCGCAGCGTCACGCATCTGGTGCAGAATGCCGTGATGCATGCGTTCGATGATGCGGCGAAGGACGCGGCAATCCGGCTGGAACTGAAACGCGACGGGGCGGATATCCTGCTGCGTGTCACCGACAATGGTCAGGGTATGGGCGACGGGTTGCGGGAGCAGGCCTTCAACCCGTTCTTTACCACCCGCCGCAATATCGGTGCGGCGGGCCTGGGTCTGCATATCGTGCATAATCTGGTGACGGGGACGCTGGGCGGGACAGTGGACCTGCGGACCGCACCCGGTCAGGGCACCGCCGTCACCCTTCGCCTGCCCCCGGTCGAATAGGGGGAAAATTTTTCCGTTCATTCGCCTCCAAAAGTTGGCCCGCCCTTTGCAAAGGTGGTTCCCAGTTGGAAATCCGAATGAATGAAAGAACCAGAATATGGTTGCGATCAATTCCATTGGCCCGATCAGCGAACTGACGACGAAGAAGATGGCGGCCCTGACCGCTGATCAGATCCGTTCCTTCTCGCTGAGCGATATTGGCCAATTGACGAAGACGCAGATCGCAGCCGTATCGGTCAAGCAGATCAGCGGATTTTCCGCCGAACAGATAGGCGCCCTGAACAGCAGCCAGATCGGCTTTACCGCCGCACAGCTGGCCGCGATGAATGACGATCAGTTCAACGCATTCGAGGCCGAGGATATCGCGGCCATGAATGTGGCGCAGATACGGGGGCTGACACCACGGGAAGTGTCGCTTCTGACCCCGGAAAAAATTGCCGCCCTGTCCGCTTCCCAGATTACCGCCTTCACCGCCCCGCAGATCAAGGCCTTCCGCACCGATCAGCTGGACGCGTTCAGCACCGATCAGATCGGCGCCTTTTCCGGCGCGCAGCTGGCCGCCATGACGGGTGACCAGCTGAACAGCCTGTCCGAACCGCAGCTGAACGCCGTTTCCACCACCAAGCTGAAAAGCCTGACGACGGCGCAGCTGCGCCTGCTGAATAGCGATACGATGGGCCGACTGACCACCGCGCAGGTGACGGCCCTGACCGCCAATCAGGTGAAAAGCCTGTGGCCAGAACAGCTGAACGCGCTGGATAGCGTGCAATGGACGGGCTTCACGGCCTCGCAGATCGGCAGCCTGACCGCCACGCAGCTGAGGGGCCTGTCGACCGATTCTGTGTCCGGCCTGTTGAGCAGCCAGTTGAAGGGCCTGACCGCCACCCAGATTTCATCGCTGAACACGACGCAGTTCGCCGCCCTGTCGGGGGAGCAGGTGGCAGAGTTCAGCAGCGCGCAGATGAAGGGCATCAACCAGGCACAGTTCGCCGCCATGACTGATGCACAGTTGGTCTCCTTCTCTCCGTCGCAACTGACGGCCATGACGGCGTCCCAGGTGAAGTGGCTGTCGCCGGAACAGCTGTCGACCCTGTCGACCGATCAGATCGCCGGTTTCAACGCCACGCAGATGGCGTCGCTGACGACGGCACAGTTCG
Organism: Niveispirillum sp.; assembly: GCA_016463045.1. Taxonomy (GTDB): domain Bacteria; phylum Pseudomonadota; class Alphaproteobacteria; order Azospirillales; family Azospirillaceae; genus Niveispirillum. The sequence goes on along the minus strand of JAEMSB010000162.1, from coordinate 5,042 downwards.
CAGGTCTGAATGCCGACCAGATCGGTGCGATGACCCCGGCACAACTTGCCTCCCTGTCGGCAGCAAAAATCGCCACCCTGACCGGCGCCAAGCTGTCGGCGATGAGCACGACGCAGATGGCGGGTCTGACGGCCAACCAGATCCGTGCCTTCACCGCCGATCAGCTGTCCAATCTGACCGATGATCAGTTTGCCGGCATGGGCAAGGCGCAGATCGCCGCCCTGACCACGACCCAGATCAAGTCCCTGGCGGAAGGCCAGCTGGCCGGTATCACCACGACCCAGATCGCGGGCCTGTCCGCTGGCCAGATCGGCGCGCTGACGCCAGAGCAGGTGTCCGGCCTGGGGGATGCACAGGTCACGGCGCTGACGCCCGAACAGCTGCGTGCCCTGACCACGACCCAGCTGAACGCCCTGGGCAGCGAACAGATTGGCGCCCTGACGGCGCGGCAGGTCGCGGCCTTCAGCCCTAACCAGGTCCGTGGCCTGTCGCAGGACCGGCTGGTCGATCTTTCCACCACGCAGTTGAATGCCCTGACGGCGGCGCAATTGGCCTCCCTGACCGCCACGCAGATGGGATCGCTGACCGATACGCAGCTGGCGGGATTGACCACCACGCAGCTGCGCAACTTCACGGCCACGCAGGTTGGCGCTCTGACGCCTGAACAGATGGCGACGCTGGGCACCACCACCCTGTCGGAACTGAGCGCGGCGCAGGTGCGGGGCCTGTCGGGTTCCCAGGTCATGGCAATGAACAGCACCCAGCTGTCGGCCTTGACCCGCACGCAGGTCGCCAGCCTGACGGCGACGGCCCTGTCCGGCCTGACCAACGCTCAGATTTCCGCCCTGACGGCGGAACAGCTGGCGGGGCTGACCACGACGCAGATGGCCGCCCTGAATGACGGGCAGGTGGCGGGCCTGACCGCCGACCATATCGCCAATTTCAGCAATGATCAGGTCAAGGCGCTGTCGCCGGCGGCCCTGGCGGCCCTGTCGGCGGATCAGGTGGCGTCCTTGTCCGTCACACAGATTGCCACCCTGTCCGCCACCCAGGTCAAGGGCATGACCGCCGATCAGATCGGCAGCCTGACGACAACGCAGCTGGCCGGCATGACCACAACCGGCATCAGCAGCCTGACCACCACCCAGATCTCTGCCCTGACCGGCGACCAGATCGCCAGCCTGTCGGCGGCCCAGATCAAAAGCCTGTCATCCGCCCAGATCGCGGTTCTGCAGGCCGAAGAGATCACGGCCTTGACGCCCGAGCAGATCAGCCAGATGTCGGTGGCCCAGGTGAAGGGCCTGACGACCGATCAGATATCGCTGCTGACCAACGATCAGGCCGCAGGCCTGACCCCGGCGCAACTGGCCGAATTGTCCGCGACGCAGCTGAACGCCATGAACGGGGAGCAGCTGGCGGCGTTGACGCCTGAACAGATGACGGGCCTGACGGGGGCGCAGCTGGCCGGCCTTTCCGAGGAACGTCTCGGCCGTCTGACCCCGACCCAGATTGCCGACCTGTCGACCAATCAGGTGAAGGCCCTGACGGTCGGGCAGTTGAACAGCCTGGGCGAATTGCAGATCAAGGCCCTGCGCCCGGAACAGATCGCGGCCATGTCCACGGGCCAGGTGGCGGGGATGAACGGCCTGTTCCTGTCCACCCTGTCCGATGAACAGTTCGGCGGCCTGACCCCGTCGCAGATTTCGGGTCTGACGGTGGAGCAGCTGAACGCCTTCACCGACAGCCGCTTTGCCGGCATTTCCGCCGACCAGCTGAGCAACCTGACCCCCGCCCAGATTGGCGGGTTGAGCCTGAACCGCATCGCGGCCCTGGGCGAGGAACAGTTCGGTAGTCTCAGCGTGGCGCAGCTGCGCGGGTTGAAGGCGGATCAGGTGTCCGTTCTGCATCCCGGCCATATCAATCAGCTGACCGTGGCAAAGTTTGCCGAACTGTCGCCCAGCGCCCTTGGTGGGATGACGGCGGACCAGTTGCGCAACCTGAACCCCGAACTGCTGAGCGGCATGACGGCGCCGCAGATTGCCGGCCTGTCGCCGGACCAGATGGATGCCCTGTCGCGCGAGCAGCTGGGTAACTTTTCGGCCACGCAACTGGGTGGCTTCACGGCGGCACAGCTGGCCTCCCTCAGCCCGGATCAGCTGTCGGGTTTCAGCGCCGATCAGATCGGATTGTTGCCGACGGCGGCCATTACCGGCCTGACGGCGGGTCAGATCGGGTCCCTGTCCGCCGATCGTTTGCAGGGGATGACGCCCGCGCAGATCGGCGTGCTGACAACGGCACAGATAGCCGGTTTCGGCAGCGAGCAGGTGGACGCACTGACGGAAGATCAGATCAAGGCCCTGTCGCCGGCACAGTTTGCCGCCATCGACCCGGTCACCATGCCGATGCTGCGTGCCGACCAGATCCAGGCGATGAGCGTGGGGCAGTTTGCCGCCCTGGGCAGCGCCCATATCGGCAGCTTCTCGGAGTTCCAGTTCCATGTGATGTCACCTGCCCAGATCGCAGGGATCAGCACCAGTGCCGCCGCCGGCCTGCGTCACCCGCAGCTGAACAATATGACCTCCGCACAGCTCGGTGCCCTGTCGGCGGCACAGGTCAAGGCCATCCCGGCCTCTCAGCTGTCGGTCCTGGATAATGATCACCTGCCCATGCTGAGCGCTGCGCAGGTAGGGGGCATGACCGCCGCCCAGGTGAACGCCCTGTCCACCGACCAGATTAGCCGGCTGTCCAATACCCAGATCGCCGCCATCCAGCCATCGGTGATCGGCGGCATGTCATCGGGCCTGCTGAACGCCCTGTCCACCACCCAGATCGCCGCGTTGAGCACCCAGCAGGTGGCGGCCCTGACGGCGGATCAGACAGCGGCGCTGGATGCCACCAAGTTCCATGCCATTGCCAGCGGACGCCTGTCCTCCATGACGGCGGGCCAGATTGGCGCCCTGACCCAGGCACAGTTGCAGGCCTTCACCACGACGGAGATCGCCTCCCTGACCTCCACGCAGCTTGGTGGCCTGACGGCGACGCAGGCAGCCTACCTGACCAGTGACAAGGTTGCGGTCTTGGACGCCAACCAGATCAAGGGCCTGTCCAACGGCTTTGTCGCAGCACTCAGCACGCAGCAGGTGGGTGTGCTGTCGGGATCGCAGCTGAACGCCCTGACCAGCACACAGTTCGGCGCCGTGACCCCGACCCAGATCGCCGCCCTGTCGCCGGCGCAGCTGGGCCAGCTGACGGCCAGCCGCCTGAATGAGATGAGCGCCACGCAGCAGGCATCGATCACGGGCCTGCAGTTCGACCAGTTGTCCAGCACGCAGCTCTCGGGTCTGGCCACCACCTTCCTCGGTCGCATGACCTCCACACAGCTGGGCTCCATGCTGACCACCCAGATTTCCGCCCTGTCGGCGGATCAGTTGGGGGCGCTGGCGCCGTCGGCGCTGGCGGGGCTTAGCAACGGTCATATCGCCGTGCTGTCTTCCACCCAGGTGGCGGGCATGAGCAATGCCCAGCTCCAGGCCCTGTCGGTGGAGCAGGTGCAGTCGATGACCACGGGCGCGGTCGGCGGCCTCAGCGCCGGTCAGCTGTCGGGCCTGCTGCGGGTGCAGCTGCGCGGCATGACGAACCAGCAGATTGCGGCCCTGTCGCCGGGGCAGATCGGCGGGATCAGCAATGCCCAGGTCGCCAACCTGTCAGGGACGCAGCTCCAGTCCCTGACCACCGCACAGTTCGCACAGCTGACGCCGGGCCAGATCGCCGCCATGTCCACCACCCAGACCGGCAGCCTGACGCCTGCGCAGGTGGGGCAGTTGAGCGCACAGCAGATCACCGGCCTGACAGCGGCGCAGGTGGCGGGCCTGAGTAGTGGCCAGATCGCGTCCCTGTCCACCTATCAGATCCGCTCCATGTCCACGACCCAAATTTCCGCCTTCACCCCGGCCCAGGTGTCGGGCATGACGGCGGAACAGCAGCAGGCGCTTCAGGACGCGGTGGCCTGATGTAAGCGTTCCCTCAGATCGCGGCGCGGCGGGCGAATTCCGTCCGCTTGGCCGCGACCTCCATCTGGGCGCGCTGCAACGCCTCCAGCTCCGTGGCGGTCAGCAGGTTTTCGATCACGGTACCCAGATGGTGATGCATGGCGGCGCGGGCCTTGCGCGGGTCGCGGGTGCGCAGCGCGTCGACAATATCGCGGTGATCATCGATCAGGGGGCGTACCCCCACCTCACGCGAGCGTTCCAGCATGGTCCGGCACAAAGGTGACTTGTCGCGCACATCCCACAGGGTTTCGACCACCAGGGTGATGGCGCTGTTGCGCGTACTTTTGGCGATGGCGACATGGAAGCGGCGGTCGGCCTTCTCGCCCGACACGTTTTTCAGGTTTTCGTCGGCCATGTCGGCCAGGATGACATCCAGTTCCGCCAGTTCCGCATCCGTGATGGTCGTGGCGGCCAGTGCCGCCGCCTCCCCCTCGAACAGGCGCCGCGCCTCGGTCAGTTCGAAGGCGCCGATATCCAGGTCCTGGGCGGCGGCAGCCACCGCCCCCTCGGGTCGGCGGTTGGTGACATAGATGCCCGACCCGTGACGTGCCTCAATCAGCCCCATGATGTCCAGCGCGATCATCGCCTCACGCACCGTGGGACGGCTCACCTCGAACTCCTCCGCCAGATCACGTTCGGGCGGCAGGCGCTGACCGGGCTTGTAGGTGCCGGACTGAATGGCCGTGGAGATGGCCGTGACGACCTTCTGGTAAAGCTTGCGGCCGTCGTTTTGCGGGTTCATGGCGATTGGGGCTTCTGGTCAAGGGAGGCGGGGATGATAGCGCAACCAGCAGGCGGGCGCCAACCGCATTGGTTAATGTCCTGGCCAATCCGGTCATGCCAATAGCCGGATTTCAGGTGACGGGCACCCGGTCAGGCCCCGGTCGGCCACCACCCGGCGCAGGGCGGCCTCCATCGCCGCCTTTGCCGCCGCCGTCAGGACGGCGAAGAACGCCGCCGCCCTGTGCGGCGACGGGGGGAGCTGTTATCAAG
>JAEMSB010000649.1 GCA_016463045.1 Niveispirillum sp. | reverse complement strand
TCCTGATCTCCCTTAACGCACGCGGGCGAATGCTGCGGGTACCACGGTGCGGATGCAACCTTGTCCTTATGACAAGACAATGAATGCGCCGACGCCGCACTTGCGTCAGGAAGAACGGGCGGAACCCTGGATATGCCCGATGTACACGCCCACGCATTTCAAGATGGAAGAGAGCGAGGCCCTCGCCCTCATCGAAACCCTGTCCTTCGCCACGCTGGTCAGCCTGGGGGAGGGTGGGTTGCTGTCTACCCCGCTGCCCCTGCTGCTGGACCGTTCCGGTGATGGCGTCCGCCTGATCGGCCATGTCGCCCGCGCCAATCCGCACTGGAAGCGGTTTGATCCAGCGGTACCGTCACTGGCCATTTTCCAGGGTGGGGACGGCTATGTCACCCCCGCCTGGTATGCGGAAAAGCAGAAGACGGGCAAGGTTGTGCCGACCTGGAACTATGTCAGCGTCCATGCCCATGGGCGGTTGGAGGTGGTGGAAGATGCCGCCGGCCTGCTGGACATCGTCACCCGCCTGACCAACCGGCATGAGGCAGGGCGGGAACGGGCATGGCAGGTGGGCGATGCGCCCGAGGACTATATCGCCGCCATGCTGCGTGGCATCGTCGGCCTCGTGCTGCATGTGGACCGGTTGGAAGCCAAGGCCAAGCTGTCCCAGAACAAGGATGAGCAGGACCGTGCCGCTATCCGCGCCGGGATGGCGGGCGTCCTGGCCATCCCGTGATTATACCCGGCTCATGAAACCCAGACGGACCGCCAGACCCAGGAACACGGTACCAGACAGGTAGTTCAACACCTTCGCCGCCAGTGGGTTGCGGGCCAGATGCCGGCCCAGGCCACCTGCACCCGCACCCACGGCGGCATTCACCATGGTACCGGAAATGTTCATCAGCGTGCCCAGGATCAGGGCCTGCACCACGACACTGCCGCGCGCGGGATCGATGAATTGCGGCAGGAAGGCCAGAAAGAAGATGGCGACCTTGGGGTTCAGCATGTTGGTGACGGCACCGCGCAGGAAGATGCGGCTGATATCCTTCTGCGTCACCTTCGTTCCATCGGCCACCGGTGGTGCCGCGCGGAAGGTGTTCCAGGCTAACCAGACCAGATAGGCCGCCCCCGTCCAGCGCACGATTTCAAACAGCAGGGGCGACGCCATCAGCAGCCCTGCCAGCCCGAAGGCCGCCGCCGCCGTATGCACCATGGCCCCGCAGGCCACACCCAGCGATGCCGCAACCCCGGCCTTTGGCCCCCGATGGGCCCCACTGCCCAGGCAGAACAGCATGTCGGGGCCGGGCGTCAGGTTGAGCGCCAGGGCCGCGGCCATGAACAGCAGCAATGTTTCGATGGGAAAGGCAGGCATGGGCAGGGCACTCCATCACCGTGGAGCCCCATGCTGCCGGTGGTGGCGGCCTTACGCCACCACGATTTCTTCAGCCCTGTATCCCTGAATATAGAGAAGGGCCGTCAGGTCGCCATGGTCGATGCGGGCGCGAGCCTGAGCCGCCACGCTGGGCTTGGCATGATAGGCGACACCCATCCCGGCGGCCATCAGCATAGGCAGGTCGTTGGCCCCGTCGCCCACGGTGATGCTGGCCGCCACTGGCACGCGGTGGGCGGATGTGATGCGGATCAGGGCCTGATGCTTGGCGTCCTTGTCCAGGATCGGTTCGAACACCGTCCCGGCCAGCTTGCCGCCCTCGACAATCAGGTCATTGGCCTGGTCCTCGTCAAAGCCCAGGGTTTCGCGCACATGGGAAGTGAAGGTCTTGAACCCGCCCGACACCAGGGCGCAATAGACGCCATGCTTCTTCAAGGTAGCGATCAGGGTGGATGCTCCCGGCATGTAGGTGATGCGCCCGATCATCTGGGTCAGCACACCGGCGTCCAGTCCCGCCAGCAGCGCCACACGCTCCCGCAGGGCGCCCTTGAAGTCGATCTCGCCATTCATGGCGCGGTGGGTGATGGCGGCGATCCGGTCGCGGGCCCCCACCAGATCGCCCAGTTCGTCCAGCATCTCCTGCTGGATGATGGTCGATTCCATATCGGCCACCAGAACCGACTTGCGCCGGCCTCCCACGCCCTGCGCCACGATGTCCACCGGCAGGCCTGCCAGCGCCTTGGCCACCGCTGCCTGCGCCTGATCGTCATTCAGCCCGTCAAAGCCGATATCGCAGGCGATCCCCGGCACCAGCCAGTCCGCCGGCGCCGTCTGCGCCCCCAGGTCGGCGAGCGCGGCGCGGGCCAGCTTGGCGACGGCATCATCCAGCGTGAAGGCAGCCGGATCGGCGATCAGGGTCAAGACTTGGCGCAGCATCGGATGTCCCGTCCAAAAGGGTGGTCGATTGCCGCCCTTATCGCCGCTGGGGGCCGGGAGCGCAATGGGGCC
>JAEMSB010000161.1 GCA_016463045.1 Niveispirillum sp. | reverse complement strand
GGCCGGGTGACGGCAGTGTCCAATCCGGACGCGGTGCGCGGTGTGGTGCCGGCGGCGGTGGCGGCCATCGCCGTTGTCGTGGTCGGCATGTACGGCCCGCACATGCTGTTCCGCGTCTCCCCCTTCGCGCAGGGGCAGCGGGTGGAAGCGGCGGCCCATGTCACCTCGCACGAAGCGCCCCTGGTTATCGAGCAATTGCCGCCCGAAACCGACTTTGAACGCAAGGTCCGGGCCGAGACGTTCAAATGGTGCACCTTCTGCCACACCATGAACAAGGGCGGGGCGCATATGGTCGGCCCCAACCTCTATGGCATCATGGGTCAGAAGATCGCCACCGTCCCCAACTTCCCCTATGGCGACAGCCTGGCCGCCCATGGCGCGGCGGGAGAGGTATGGACGGATGAGAATTTGGCGAAGTTCCTGGCCAATCCCGATGCCTTCGCCCCCGGCACCTCCATGGTTGTGTCATCGGGCAACATCACGGACCCGGAAACGCAGAAGGCGCTCATCACCATTTTGAAGCGCGAAACGGGGTCTGCCGCACCCTGACCCTTGCTGATATCCGCCAAGCGACGGCCCGCCCCAACCGGCGGGCCGTTTTGCATTGGTGAGAGAGGGAATCGCGCGACGCCCATCCGCACAGCGGTCAAACAGGTCTCCGCCGATAGTCGCGGGCCACGGTTCCGGTACTGCTGACATAGAAATTTGACCGCTTCCAAAACAGGGGGATGCGATGGGTTACCGTTTGGGCGTCGATGTGGGGGGCACCTTCACCGACCTGCTGCTGTTCAATGATACGACGGGCGCCTTCTGGCGGCACAAGACCCCGTCCACACCGGCGGACAGCTCCGTCGGCATCCTGAACGGCGTTACCGCCATTTGTGACAAGGCGGGGATTACGCCGGCTGACGTGGAATTCTTCCTGCACGGAACCACGGTTGCCACCAATGCCGTGCTGGAAGGCAAGGGCGCAAAGGTCGGCCTGATCGTCACCGAAGGTTACCGCCAGATCATGCAGATCGCGCGCTCCTTCGTGCCGGGCGGTCTGGCCGGCTGGATCGTCTGGCCGAAGCCGGAGCCGCTGGCCCGGCTGGAGGACACGTTCGAGATCAAGGGCCGCATGGATGCCCAGGGTAATGAACTGCGCCCCATCGACGAGGCCAATATCCGCGAAGCACTGCTGAAGCTGAAGGCGAAGGGCGTAGAGGCGGTCACCGTCTCCCTGATCAACGCCTACCTTAACGGTGCGCATGAGAAGCGTGTGGGCGAACTGGTGGCGGAGATCCTGCCGGGTGTGCCCGTGTCGCTGTCTCATGAAGTCCTGCCCGAGATGCAGGAATATGAACGCACGCTGACCACCGTCGCCAATGCCTCCGTCCGCCCCATCGTGGGCCGCTATGTCCGCAACCTGCGTGAAAAGCTGCGGTCGGCGGGCATGGCCGGCTCGCTGTCGCTGCTGCGTTCCGATGGCGGCTTGATGTCGTCGGAGAAGTCGGAAGAACACCCCGTCTCCCTGCTGATGTCCGGCCCTGCCGGCGGTGTCACGGGTGCGCTGTGGGTCGGTGCCAATTCCGGCATCCGCAACATCCTGACGCTGGATGTGGGCGGTACCTCCACCGACGTGGCCCTGATCGAGAACCTGGACCCGCGCCGGGTGCGCACGACCGAGGTCGGGCACCTGGCTGTCCGCGCGTCGTCGCTGGATGTGAAGACGGTGGGTGCCGGCGGTGGTTCCATCGCCTATGTGCCGGAACTGACCAAGGCCCTGCGCGTCGGCCCGCAATCGGCAGGTGCCGTGCCGGGTCCCGTGGCCTATGGCAAGGGCGGCCAGCTTCCGACCGTGACCGACGCCAATGTCGTCCTGGGCTACCTGCCGGAGGCGCTGCTTGGCGGCACCTTCAAGCTGGACCGCGAAGGGGCGAAGAAGGCGGTGCAGACCATCGCCGATACGCTGGGCATTGATCTCTACGCCGCTGCGCGTGGCATCATTGATATCGTGAACGAGAACATGTTCGGCGCGCTGCGCATGATCTCGGTCCAGCAGGGCTATGATCCGCGCGATTTCGCCCTGATGGGCTTCGGTGGCGCCGGCCCGCTGCATGTCAATGCGGTCGCCCGTCTGATGGGGTCCTGGCCGGCAGTCTCGCCCGTCTCCCCCGGCGTGCTGTGCGCGTTGGGCGATGCGACGACGCGCATGCGCACCGAAACCGCCCGTTCCTTCTCCCGCCGGTTTGATGAGACGGACGAGGCGGAGGTGATCGCGCTCTTGGAATCCATGGCCGCCCAGACGCGGGACGAGCTAAAGGCCGAGGGCATCAAGGATGCCGACATCACCAGCCTGTTTGAGATCGACGTGCGTTACGAAGGCCAAGCCTTCGAGGTGCCGCTGTCCATCGATCCAGAGATCTTGCGTCGTGACGGTCTGGCCGGAGTGACCAAGCGCTTTGATGAGGAGCACCACCGCCTGTTCACCTTCAACATGCCCTCGCCGCATGAGCTGGTGAACTTGCGCGCGGTCGCCCTGGGTCCGGTCCTGGACCTGCCGGCGGCTGAACTGCCCAAGGGCAACGGTGATCCGTCGGCGGCCAAGATCCGCGATCATGAGCTGTGGATGGACGGCAAGATGGTGCCCGCAATCATCTATGACCGTGCCAAGCTGAAGGCCGGCGACCTGATCCCAGGTCCCGCCATCGTCATCGAAATGGACAGCACGACGCTGATCGAGGCCGGTTGTGACGGCCTGGTCGACCGCGTCGGCAATATCCTGATCAACCCGCGCTGAAGGGGAGTTTGATCCATGGCCGCGACTATCATCCAGACCAACAACGCCCCCTTCAACAAGGTCAGCATCGACCCGGTGACCCTTGAGGTTATCGAAAACGCCCTGCGCAATGCCCGTATCGAAATGGATGCGACGCTGGTGCGCACCGCCATGTCGCCGGGCATCCGTGAACAGGGCGACGCCTTCCCCCTGATCGCCGACCGCACCGGTCAGATGATCGTGGGGCAGTTCGGTTCCTATATCGGCCCCTTCCTGGAAGGGTTCGATGGCACCGTCGAGGAAGGTGACATGATCATGCTGTCCGACCCCTACTCGGTTGGCGGCGCCATCAGCCATCTCAATGACTGGCTGGTCCTTCTGCCCGTGTTCAAGGATGGTCGTCTGGTCGCCTATACCTCTATGTTCGGTCACCAGTCGGACATTGGCGGCAAGGTCGTAGGCTCAATGCCCATCGACGCCACCTCGATCTTTGAGGAAGGGGTGCGTATCCCGCCCATCAAGATCTATTCCAAGGGCGTCTATAACGCGGATGTGATCAAGCTGATCATGGCGCAGACGCGCAAGCCCGACTGGTGTACCGCCGATCTGAACGCCCTGATCGCGTCGTGCCGCGTGGCTGCCCGCCGCGTGGTGGAAATGTGCGAGCGCTTTGGCGACGATGTCTTCGCCGCCGCGACGGACGAACTGCTGGCCCGTAATTACCGCGCCATGAAGCAGCTGATCGCCAGCTCCATCAGCGAGGAGAAGGTCAGCTTCGAGGATTATATCTGCGACGACGGTATGGGCTTCGGCCCCTACAAGATCCGCTGCACCATGCATCGCGAAGGCGACATCGTGGTGCTGGATTTCGACGGTACCGACCCACAAAGTCCGGCCTCGATCAACTTCTTCTTGAATGAAAACATGCTGAAGATGTTCTTCGGCATCTACCTGATCATGGTCTTCGACCCGCAAGTGCTGTTCAATGACGGCTATTACGACCTGATCCGGGTGAAGATCCCCGAAGGCTCGCTGCTGAAGCCGAAATTCCCTGCCGCCTTGTCGGGCCGCACCCACGCGCTGGGCCGGCTGTTCGACATCATGGGCGGGCTGCTGGGCCAGAAGACGCCGGAATTCCTGAATGCCGCCGGCTTCTCGTCCTCCCCGCACCTGTTCTATTCGGGTTATGACGCCAAGGGCCGCTGGTTCCAGCTGTTCCAGATCGGGTTCGGTGGCATTCCGGGCCGTCCGCTGGGCGATGGGCCGGACGGGCACTCGCTGTTCCCCGGCTTCACCAATGTCCCGAACGAGTTCCTGGAGCGGTACTTCCCGCTGGTCATCGAACGGTATGAAACGGTGGCCGACAGCGGCGGTGCGGGCCTGCATCGCGGCGGTAATGGCATCATTATGTCCTACCGCTTCCTGGCATCGGGTACCATCGCCATCCATGATGACCGCTGGTTCACCATGCCTTGGGGCGTGAATGGCGGTGAACCCGGTGCGCGTGCCCGCAAGATCCTGGAAAAGCCCGACGGCACCCAGATCGTGGTGGGCAACAAGCTGGAGAACCTGACCATCGAGGCCGGCGACCAGCTGCATTTCATCACTTGGGGTGGCGGTGGCTGGGGCGACCCGCTGCTGCGCGATCCGTCGCTGCTTGAACTGGAGCTAGAGCGTGGACTGGTCACGGTTGAAGGCGCCAAGCGTTACGGTGTCGTGCTGGTCGATGGCAAGGTCGATGCTGCTGCCACCGAGGTGCTGCGGGCCAAGATGCGGGCGGAGCGGGGGCCGGTGACGTCGGTCTTCAACTACGGCCCCGACATCGATACGCTGCGCGCCAACAGTCTGGCCGAAACCGGCCTGCCGGCGCCGAAGCCGCCGGTGAAGCTGGCGCATTTCGCGGCTTAATTTGGGGGATGGTAGTTCCCTCACCCTCCCGAACGCGTCAGCCGATGGGAGGGTGAGGGTACCACGGACCCCTCTTCAGACTACCAGTCCCAATCCTGACGGAGCATCCCATGGCCCCCCTGTCCCGCCGCCTGTTCCTGCTATCCGCCACGGCGCTGACGGGTCTGCCGGCCTGGGCGGCGCCTGCTGACCTGACCGTCAAAACCCCGTCGGGCCGCGCGGTTGCTGTCAATGTCTGGAAGGCAGTGGGCAAGGAGACGGGGCGCATCCTGTTCTCCCATGGGGCCGCTTCGGCGCCGTGGAAGTATCAGCCGCTGGTCGATGCCTGGACCCAGGCTGGCTACAGCGTCTATGCGCCGCTGCATGTGGACAGCACCGATCATCCCGACCGTGCGAATTTCCAGGGTATGGCCAGCTGGCCGGCGCGGATCGAGGATGTGCGGGCCTTGGCCAATGATCTGGGCGGTCCCTATATCGCTGCCGGCCATTCCTATGGTGCGCTTGTGGCGCTCTGCCTTGGCGGATCGGCCATTGCCGTGCCGCCGGAGGTTAAGACACCGCTGCGTGACCCGCGCGCCCATGTCTCCCTGGCATTCTCCCCGCCCGGTGCCGGCATGGGCTTTATCAAGGCCGGCGACTATGCGCCGCTGGCCGTACCCGCCCTGATCCAGACCGGCGACAAGGATGTGCCGCCGGGTCCTGGTGGCGACTGGAAAAGCCATCTGCTGCCCTATGACGAGGCAGCCCCCGGCGGCAGCCGTTATGCCCTGGTGCTGGATGGGGTGGACCATTATTTCGGCGGCGGCATCTGCCGGCCCGAACTGCCGGGACCGGTGCAGACCGAGCAGCTGGCCATCGCCGCAGAGCTGTCCGTACTGTTCATGCGCGCCCATGCGGGCGGCGACAAGGCGGCATTGGCCAGCCTGAATGGCCGGCTGTCGGATAAGGGTCCGGCCCGTTTAACGGTCAAGTAACCGGGGCCGCCCCCGCCGTGCGGGCTTGACCAGCCCGTCCCGGTTCAGCAAAGCCAGTGCCGCAGTGGCCGTCCCACGGCAAACGCCGTAATGGGCGGCCAAACCCATTTGCGTGGTCGGCACGTCCACGGCCCGATTGCCCAGCAATTCCGCGCGCAGCAGCATGTAAAGCCGGTAGTAGGCCGGGATCATCATCACGACCTCGGGAATGCCGGCGGCGGCATCCAGGCTGCGGCGAAGGGTCTGGTTGTCGAGTGAAAGCTGCATCAACGGTTCAGACAGGTTCCAAAGACAAGCCCGCCACCCACAGGGGGACCGTGGGTGGCGGCAGTTTAGGGAGAAAACAGTAATCGGATGAGGATGGGGGAGACTTACGCCTCTGCGATTTCCTCGATGGTGCGGTTGAAACGTTCCTTGGTGTCGGCTTCCGCCGCCTCACGCGCTTCCTTGCGCATCAGGTAGAAGATTCGATCCAGGAAATCCTGACGCCAGGCTTCGCGTGCTTCCAGCGCGTCCTGGTCCAGTACCAGGGTTTCGATCCCGGCGGCCAGATCCAGGCCCTTGGTCTTGGCATAGCGTTCGACACTGTCCAGCCGGTCATGCAGAACGGAAATCTCGTTCGCCAGGACCAGGACCATGGACATGGCCTGATCCATGCCAGGGGCGTCATAGAATTGCGGTCGCTTGCCCTTGGCATCCTTGACGACATGCGGGCGGTTGGTGGTGCTGGTCATCAGGCGGCATCCTTGGCGGCAAGGGAATTCTGCTTCTGGGCGATGAACACTTCCCAGCCGCCGCCCGGCGCGTATTCACCGGCGGTGAATTCACGCTCGGCAACCGCGCTGGCGGCATCCTGGCTGTAACCGGAGGCCTCGCTGGCGGCGAACTCCATGACGGCCATGGGGGCGGTGTCGAACTTGGCGTCGGTCCGGTCGAAACCGGCCTTCTGGGCCAGATCGAATTGGTCCATCTCTCGCATCGCGCCCCAGAACGGCTCGTTATTGTACCAGGTCTCGTTATCCAGGATGAACTGGGTGAATGGGTCCATCAGGTCAAACGGCGGCAGGTCGGCATGGATCATCAACCCACCCGGCGACAGCAGCCGGTGACATTCCTTGAAGATGCGTGGCATGGCCTTGGCCGACGTCTCATGCAGCAGGATATGGCTGACCACCAGATCGAAATGCCCGTCGGGGAAGCGGGTTTCCTCCGCGTTCATCTGCGCAAAATTCACCTCCAGCCCCAGGCCGGCAGCCCGCGCATGGGCGTAGCGCACGCAAGGCCCACCAACATCAATGCCCCAAACCTCAGCATCGGGGAACAACTCCTTATAGGGCAGGGTGGCGTGACCCACGGTGCAGCCCATGTCCAGGATGCGCTTTGGCTTGAAGTCCGGCATGCGGCGCTTCAGGTAGTTGCAGACCGACCGGCCCATATCGTCGTTCAGCGGCCCCATATAGCCCATGGCGTAGAGATAGACGCCGCGGTCATACAGAGCACCGGCGGAGATGTCTTTCTCGGCGACTTCCGTGGCATAGCCGCCGGGCATGCAATGGATATCCAGCGCCGTGATATAGCGCGGGACCACGAACCCTTCAGGAATATCCAGCACCGCGCCCGACTTTGCCGACAGCTCGGCAGCCTTCTCAATCAGCTCCGGCAATTGCCGGTCGATGCTGACATTGGTGGCCTCCCACAGCAGTTCCTGTGCGATGCGGTTGGCGGATGCGTAATGCTGGAAATACAGATCACGAACCATGCCGCCACGGATGTCGCGGCGGTCGGCGGGGACGCGGCCATGTTGGGCCTCGAATGCCGGGGCCACCCGGTTGCGATAGATCGGTGTCAGGCCGGGAAGAAGCTTCTGTTGAATGAAGTTCTTGAAGCTCTTGGTAAATTCCTGGCGCGACGCCTCGTCATGCGTGGCGGTGGGCAGCGCTGGATGCGCCTGTTGCTGGAATGTATTAAGCATGACCGCTCCCGGATCGGTGATGGTTGCTTGGAAAATCCTGGGTCCGATTGAAGGGCCGGACCGGGATGCGGGCAAAGGGCGGTGCCCCCGAATGTCCACGTGGTGGATATTGAGGGGCATGATCGTTTCCAGCCCGAATTCTTCCGCGCCAGATTTGATCACGACAAGGGGGGGCGGTGCCACGCCTTCTATTCAGAACAATGGGAGTTCCGGGATCATGAGCGGACCTGAATTGACGCGTCGTCAAAGCCTGGGCCTGGCGGCCATGGCCGCCGCCGCGGGTGCGGTTGGCGCGGGTGTGTCGGCGGCCTCTGCGGCGTCGTCGGCCACGCCGTCCTTCCTGACCAAGATCGATTTCAAGGACCCGAAATGGAACCGGGACAGCTATATCCGCCTTGACGCCGATATCGACCCGACCAAGGAAAAGATCGGCTGGTTCCGGGGCAATGTCTATGGCGTGCGTGATAACGAGCCGGTGCGCACCCTGTTCATCCTGGACGGGTTCAGCTTCGTGCGCACCAAGCGTCTGGAAGACGGTTCCTATCGCCGCATGCTGCGCGAGATCGGCTTTTACCGCGATGCCAAGACCGGGGAAATCCTGAAGTCCTGGCGCAATCCGTATACGAACGAGGATGTGCGCGTCGTTCCCATCGCCAACGATCCCTATAATTATACGATCGGGGAATTCCGGCCGCAGCCGCCTTCCTATGGCGGGCTGAACAAGGACAAGCCGCCGCCGGAGCCGTTCCTGCTGGATTGGCGTTATGGCCCGGATGACACGGTGATCCTGACCACCGACATCCACCTCTTCTACCCCAACGCGTTGCAGCCCGATAAGTGGGTGCGCGAATCCTCCGGTGCCTTCAACCGTGTGTCGGAACTGTTCACCTATGTGATCAAGCGCAAGGATCTGGAAAACCCGAAGCTGACGCATGTGAAGGCGGTGGGTTCCTGGTCGCGCATCACGCCCTGGCTGCCCTGGATGCTGATGGGTCAGGCACCGGGCCATATCTCCTACTTCTGCTCCTTCGGCGCCTATGACAGCGTGAACGACATCCCTGCGGATATCAGGGAGGCGGCCCGCGCCATGGACCCGAAATGGCTGGCGGCCCCGACGGAGGATTATGGTCCGTCTCTGTCCAGCATCGAGAATTATGCAAGGTTCCAGAC
>JAEMSB010000648.1 GCA_016463045.1 Niveispirillum sp. | reverse complement strand
GGCCGACCGGGTTTTCGCTGCCGAACTTCCCGCCTTGTCCTGCCGCAGATAAAGTGCAGGCGATTGAAACGGAATCTTCCGAAGCCTGAACCACACGACACAACCGAAACTGACACTGTTCAGTCTATCGTCCGAGCGATAGCGATAACGCTCCAGCTTGTCTCATCCGGCAGCCGCGCAGTGTCGGGAAAGGCCCGCAGCGCCTCCAGGCGAAACCCGGCAGCCGCAAGGAAAGTCCGCAGTTCATCGGCAAAGAAAAACCTCATGGCATGGGTTTCCTGCACATCCTCCAGGCGCTGTTCACCGATGGTCCGCGTGACCGTGAAATTTACCCGGCACAGCCGGGCATCGATATCAAGATCGGTGCGGGCGGTGCGGACAATCTGTCCATCGGTTTGCCCGATCGTGCGCACCCGATCTTCCGGCCGCAGGGCCAGAACAGCGGGGCCATGCCAGCAATCAAACAGGAAAAGGCCCCCCGGCACCAGATGCCCCCGGACAGCCGACAGGGTGGAAAGCACGTCAACATCTTCCCTCTGATAGCCCAGCACCGCGAACATCATGATCGCAGCGTCGAACAGCCTACCGAGCTGGAATGTGCGTATGTCTGCATGCACGAAATCGATGGCCGCTGCCGGACCGGCCCCCGTGGCGGCCTTGGCGCGTGCAAGATCAAGCATCGCAGGGGCAGCATCCACCCCTGTGACGCGAAATCCGCGCCGGGCCAGCGGCAGCGCGTGCCCCCCCGTACCGCAGCCAAGATCAAGCACGGAACCGATGGGGCTTACGCCAAAATCAGCGAACAGCCGGGTCAGCAGATCGCATTCCCCCGCATAATCCTTGTCTTGGTACAGCAGGTCATAGACCGAGGCATAGCCAGGGCCGAAGACCGGGTTCATGCCAACACCTGCCGCATGACATCAATCACCGTCTCCTGCTGCGCCGGGCCAAGGCCCAGGCCGGAGGGAAGATAGACCCCCCGGCGCGCCAGCCGTTCCGCCACAGGATATTGTTCGCCCTCAAACAGGCCGCGCGCCTTCAGGATGGGCTGTTCATGCATGCCCAAAAAGAATGGGCGGCTGTCCACCCCTTCCTTTCGCATACGGATGGCCAGTTCATCGGCATCAAACGGGACGCCATCATCCAGAACCAGACCAAACATCCAATAGACATTGCGTGCCCACGGGCGCTCCACCGGCAGCGTCAGCGGCAAACCATGAAGACCCTCCAGATAACGGGCCGCGATGCGGCGCTTGATGGCGATATGCTCCCCGATCCGTTCCACCTGTGCCAGACCGACGGCGGCCTGCATGTTGGTCAGGCGGTAATTGAACCCCAGTTCGGTATGCAGGAACCGCCGGTCGCGGCGAAAGCACAGGTTCCGCATCGCGCGCAACCGCTCCGCCAGAACGGGATCAGCGGTGGTTACCATCCCCCCTTCACCGGTGGTGATGATCTTGTTGGCGTAGAAGCTGAAACAGGCCAATGTTCCCAGACTGCCGCAGCGGCGCCCGTTATATTCCGCGCCATGCGCTTCCGCCGCATCCTCCACGATCAGCAACCCGTGCCGGTCGGCCAGTTCCCGGAGCGGGGCCATATCGCAGGGATGGCCAAGCAGATGCACCGGCATCAGCACCCGCGTGCGCGGCGTGATCTTTGCCGCAACCTGATCTGCATTCATGCACCATGTCTGCGGATCACTGTCCACCAGCACCGGCACGCAATCCGCCTCCAGCACCGCGAGCACGCAGGAAATAATGGTGCAACTGGGCAGAATGACCTCCGAACCCGCTGGCAGATCCAGCGCGCGCAGGGCCAGTTGCAGGGCGACAGTACCGTTGCTGACCGCGATACCATGCGGCACGCCGCAATATTCCGCCCAGCGCTGTTCGAACGCCGCGATGAACCGCCCTTCGGAGGAAATCCAGCCGGATTCCACAGCCTCACGGACATAGTCCATCTCCCGCCCGTTCAGCAATGGTGCGCTGACCGGGATCATAGTGCCGATCCTACGGGTGGAATGGACACACCATCGAAGCGGGTCTTGTCGGTGTCGCCCGTATAGGGGCCCTGCTTGACCTCCACCATCTCCACCTCCTCGATCACCTGAAAACCGTGACCGCCGGACGCCAGAAGGATCACGTCACCGGCCCGCAATTCGCGGCTATGCAGATAGGTGCGGTCCCCGGCGTAGAAATCGACGCGCAGCACACCACGCCGGATCATCAGAACCTCCTGCGTCAGATCGACGGCCCGGAGGACGGGGTTGTGCAGATGCGGTTCGATGACCTTGCCGGTCGGGTGCCGCATGAAACCGAGCTGCTGGGAAAAGCTGGAAGGCGTGAAGAAATGGATACCAGGCTCCCGGAATTCCGCCCGGATGATGATGGCCAACGTC
>JAEMSB010000160.1 GCA_016463045.1 Niveispirillum sp. | reverse complement strand
TCGCCCAGGAGCATATGCCGCATCTGTTCGAACCGTTTTTTACCACCAAGCCGCCCGGTGTCGGCCTTGGCCTGGGGCTGGTGATTTCGGCCAGCATCATCCGCGACCATGATGGTAGTCTGACCGCCGCGAACGGGCGGGATGGCGGGGCGATTTTCAGCATCGACCTGCCGGCGGTAGAAGGGGTTTAGGGCATGGGCGCACCGCGCATCCTGCTGGTGGAGGATGATGATTCCGTCCGGTTGGGCGTGGAACAGGCGCTGGAACTGGCCGACCTGCCCGTGCTGGGCTTTGCGGCGGCGGAACCGGCGCTGGAGGTGTTGCAGCGAGAAGGCGCGGATGTGCTGATCACCGATGTGCGCTTGCCGGGGATGGATGGTTTGGCGCTGCTGAAGGCTGCACAGGGGGTGGATGCGGGGCTGCCCATCATCCTGATGACGGGGCATGGCGATATTGCCATGGCGGTGGGCGCCATGCGCGACGGCGCCTATGATTTCATTGAGAAGCCGTTCGCGTCGGACAGGTTGGTCGCCACCGTCAACCGCGCGCTGGAAAAACGCCGGCTGCTGGCGGAGGTAGGGGCGCTGCGTCAGGCATTGGTGCAGCAGGATGGCTTGGATGCCGCCCTGTTGGGCCGCTCGGCGGGCATGATGGCCGTCAAGAAGCTGATCCGGCAGGTGGCAGATACCGGCGCCGATGTCTTGATCTTGGGCGAGACGGGCAGCGGCAAGGAGATGGTGGCCCACGCCCTGCACCAGTTCTCCAAACGCGCCCCCAAGCCGTTTGTCGCCATCAATTGCGGCGCGATCCCCGACAGTATGGTGGAAAGTGAGCTGTTCGGGCATGAGGCGGGGGCCTTCACCGGGGCCGCCAAGACCCGCATCGGCAAACTGGAATTCGCCGATGGCGGCACCGTCTTTCTGGACGAGATTGAAAGCATGCCGATGGCAGCGCAGGTGAAGCTGCTGCGCGTGCTGCAGGACCGGCGGGTGGAGCGGCTGGGCTCCAACCGGTCCATTGCACTGAATATCCGCTTCGTCGCGGCGACCAAGGAGGATCTGGGTGCGCTTTCGAAACAGGGGCGGTTCCGGGAGGATCTGCATTTCCGGCTGAATGTCGTGCCCCTGTCGATCCCGCCGCTGCGGCAGCGGCGCGAGGATATCCCCATGCTGCTGGACCATTTCCTGCTGACGGCCAGCGACCGGCTGGGGACGCCACCACCACTGGTGCCGGCGACGGATCGTCAGGCGCTGCTGGCCCATAGCTGGCCCGGCAATGTCCGCGAATTGCGCAATGTCGCCGACCGTATGGCGCTGGGTCTGCCTGCCTTGCTGGGTGCGGGGACAGACGCGGTCGGGCTGGCGGCGCAGGTGGAGGCATTTGAACGCCAGTTGATCATGGCCGCCCTAACCGACCAGAAGGGCGATGTGCCGGCGGCGGCAGAGGCGCTGGCCGTTCCAAAGAAAACTCTCTACGACAAGTTGAAACGTTTCGAGATCGAAATAGAAGCATTTCGGTAGGGCAATATCATTCCGTTATCGGAACAATCCCAAGTTTTGCACAAGTCATATCACCACGTTGACGCGATTGCGCATATGCCCTTATAAACCTAAGCGATAATATCCTTGGGGAGGGAATGATGCTGCGCAATATCCAGCCGTCACGTCGCAATTTCCTGGTGGGGGCGGGCAAGTTCGCGGCGGCGGTGCCGCTGGCGGCTTCCATGCCCTGGGGTGGAGCGCGGGCCGCGACGCCGGCCAATGCCTGCCCGCCGGTATCGGCCTGGAGCGATCTGGCCAGCCGCGTCAGTGGTGGTGTGCTGCGCCCGCAGGACCCGTTCTTCAACGATGTCTGCCGGCCCAACAACCTGCGCTACAACACCCTGCCCATGGGCATTGCCCGCTGTCTGAAGACGGAGGATGTGCAGGGTGCGCTGAAATGGGTGCAGCAGCAGGGCCTGCCCTTTGCCGTGCGGTCGGGCGGGCATAATTACGCGGGCTATTCCTCCACCAACGGCCTGCTGATCGACATGTCGCTGATGGCCGGGGTCGAGGTGGTGGACAAGAAGGAAGGGATCGTCCGCGTCAAGGGCGGTACAGGCAACGCCCTGGTCTATAAGGATCTGGAGCGGGCCGGACGGACCATCACCCATGGCCGTTGCGATGCCGTTGGGGCGGCGGGTTTCCTGCTGGGTGGCGGCATCGGGTTCAGCATGCGCATGTACGGCATCGCGTCCGACCTTCTGGCTGGCACCACCGTTGTGACAGCGGATTGTGAGCGTCATGACGCCAATGCCAAGAGCGACAGCGACCTGTACTGGGCCTGCCGGGGCGGTGCCGGGGGCAATTTCGGCATCAATACCGAGTTCCTGCTGCGCACCTTCCCGGCGGAAACGGTATCGGTCTGTCAGCTGACCTGGACCGAAAAGCAGGCGGATGTGCTGTATGAACTGCTGAACCGGCTGCCCAACATGCCCAACAGTTTCGGCAGCAAGATCAATGTCACCCTACCCAGCATCCAGGAGCGCTGTCAGGGCAAGGGCAGCGTCGTATCGATCCTGGCGCAGTTGCACAAGACCAAGGGGAAGACGCTGAAGGACATGTTCGGCCCGCTGTGGGAAACGGCGACCAAGGTCTGGGTCTATGAGGATATCCCCTACTGGGTCGCCCAGGACTATCTGGCCGAGGAGACGTACCCTTATTATTATCAGGAGAAATCCAGCTATATGAAGGCGTCGGGCATCACCCGTGCCGCAGTGGATGCCATGTTCGAAGCGCAACGCCTGCAGCCTGGCACCTCCATGCCGGTGGCCTACAAGTTCTTCCAGACGGGCGGTGCCTGTAACGACATGCGGGCCGACGCCACGGCCTATGTCCATCGCGGCTATGACTGGTTGTTCTCGGTTGAGATGAACTGGTGGCAGCCGACGGACCCCCAGGGCCTGATCGACGATAACCTGACCTGGCAGAAAGATTTCTATGCGCTGGCCAACAAGACCTGCTCGGCGGTCGGTGCCTATCAGAATTTCCCCGACCCGACCCTGGATGACTGGGCGAAGGCCTATTACGGGGAGAATCTGGCCCGTCTGCGGCAGGTGAAGACCAAGGTCGACCCGACAGGCGTTTTCAATTACGGCCAGGGCATCAAGCCCCTGTAACAGGCAGGAATGGAGAGGGCGGCGAAAGCCGCCCTTCTTTCAGTCGGCGAGTTCGCCCTTGGCGACCGCACTTTCGATCAGGGTCATGGCCTCCACGATCAGGTGGCGCATGGCGGTTGCGGCCTCTTCGGCATTGCCGGCATTGATGGCGTCGGCCACCTTCTGATGGTCGGCGACACTGGCCAGCCGCACGCCCTTGCGCCGGTTCGTCAAGCGGATGGACGTGCGCAGGGCCGCATCAATGATGTCCCGCAGCTGTGCATAGAACCGGTTTCCCGTTGCCTCCAGCACCGCCACGTGGAAGGCGATATCGGAGGTCAGCGGGTCATCATCGCCCAGTTCAGCGGCCTGCATGCGAGCAAGAGCCGCCTGGATGGCGGCCTTCGCCTTGTCATCGGCGTGCCGAGCCGCCAGCGAGGCGGCCACCGGCTCAATCGCCAGACGTACCTGGGTGAATTCGAGCAGCAGATTGGGGGAGAACTTGCGTTCCAGCAGCCAGCGCAGAACGTCGGGATCAAGCAGGTTCCAGTTACGCTCCGGCTCGATCCAGGTTCCCTGACGCGGCCGAGCCTTCAACAGGCCCTTGGCCGTTAGCATCTTCACCGCTTCGCGCAGCACCGACCGGCTGGCGCCCAACCGTTTGCACAGTTCCGCCTCCGTCGGGAACGGATTGGAATGGCCGTAGGTACCGGTAACAATATCGACGCCAAGCTGCTGAAGAATGCCATAGGTGAAGTTCCGGCCGGATTCCGCGCGCAAGCCCCGTTCATTCCCGCTCATCCGTTTGCGCTCCCCCTTCACCCAGGCAACCACAGAGGCGGCCTACATATTCATCCGTGCCAGATAGCATATTCAGCAGGCAGCCGACAAAGGCAAGACAACGATATCAATCATCTGCTGCGCGCCAAGACAACATAATCTGCTGTGCCTTGCTGCCCACCTGATCCGCTGTGAAGCCCGGCTTGAATATCTCGCTGCCCACGCCGATGCCGGCCACGCCAGCCGCGCGCCAGACGGACAGGTTGTCCGCCCCGACACCGCCGACAGCATACAGCTTCACATCCGCCGGCATAACCGCCGACAGGGCCTTGATATGGCCATGGCCATAGGTGGCGGCAGGGAAGAGTTTCAGGTGCCGCGCACCGGCCTTGATGGCGGCAAAGGCTTCTGTTGCGGTGGCGAATCCGGGCATGGGCAGCAAGCCCAGTTCCACCGCACGCGTGATGACCGCAGGATCCGTGTTGGGCGTCACGATCAGCCGGCCACCCGCCGCCGCCACCTTTTCCACCGCTTCCGGCGTCAGAACGGTGCCGGCCCCCACCAGACAGGTGTCACCGAAATGCCGGGCCAGACGGGCAATGCTGTCAAACGGGTCCGGGCTGTTCAACGGCACCTCAATGGCGCGAAAACCGGCATCGAACAGCGCCTGCCCGATGGCCAGCACCGTATCGGGCGTGACGCCGCGCAGGATGGCGACCAGGGGGCTTTCGGTCAGGAAATGGGCAAGCGGATGGGTCATCACAGGGTTCCGGCAAGGGTTATGGCGCGGATGGAACAGAGACCGGCCAGCGCCAGGTCACCGCCATCAAGGCCGATGCCGCCCCGTCCGGCGACGGACAGGGCAGCCTGATAGGATTGGATCAGGGCCGGGCTGGCCACCAGGATCACGGGCGCGTCGGTCACGCCGGCCATCATGGCAAGCCCGCCCGCAACATCGCCGCCGATCACCAAACCGGACAGAAAGGACAGGGCATCTTGTGCATCCATACCGTCCAGCAATTGCCGCGACCGCGCCTGAAACAGCAGATGCGACAGGCTGACGCCCGACAGGGCGCGTTCAACGCCCAGGGTGAAGGCCGGCCCCACCTGCGGCTGCAATCCATCGGTGCCGCGGCCCAGCACACTATGCTGCCGTAGCAGGGCGAACAGTTCGCCCGTGAAGCCGGTCTGGAAACTCTCCACCCGCCCATCCTGCAGCAGCGCCCATTTGGCGTGGGTGCCGGGCAGACAGAGCAGGTGGCGTCCCTGGGCCAGATCCGGTCTGGTGGCCAGCACGCCCAGAATCTGGGTCTCTTCCCCACGCATCACGTCGGGCGCATCCAGGCTTGTGCGGGTCGACAGGCCGGGCACGATGGCAATCTCTGCCCCAGCGGCGGTGAACCGGGTCAGGCCGGTTGCCAGCGATCGCACATTAGCGGGACAGGGATGATATGCGGCCTCAACCCAGCCGATGGTGGAGCCGACCATGCCGCACAGCAGAGCGGGCAGAGGGCCATTAGCCGCGCGCCAAGCCGCCGTCGTATCAAGAAATACGGTTTCCAGCCGGCCCGTGGCGGCGGCCACGCCCGGCCCTTCCGCACGGTCCACCACAGTGCCATCGCCCCCGCAAAGCCACAGGCGCAGATTGCTGGTGCCCCAGTCGCCGGCAATGAACGGCGCGTCGCCCCGCATATGGGTCTCCCCTTGGATGGGCCGTTGGGCCGGCCCCTGAACCTGTTTCGGGATATATATGATAATTTGACGAACTGCAAAGCCTGTGGGCTTGACTGGTCAGATTTATCGTATAAATAAGAAGTCAGTGTGGTGCCGATACCGCGCCCCCCTTCCTCGGGCGCGGATCCCTGTTGGTCCACCCTCCCTTAAGACTTGTTCCTGACGGACCCGGCCCCCGAAAAGGGGCCGGGCTTTTTTCATGGCCGCCCATCCAGCCGCCGTTCGGTCAGGTCCAGCCGAGCCTTTAGCGGATCGGTCGTCACGACCGGCCCATCATTGCTGAAATCGATCAACTTTTCTTGCCCCGCCGTAAACAAGGGGGCTGCGGGATCACCGGCGGGGGCGGGGACACCCGTCCTGGCAAAGCGGGTCCAGTAGGCACGCAGGCGGGGCGCCATGGCCAGATCTGCCGATGTCGTCCGGCTGCCATAGCGTGGCAGGACATGGTCGAACACGAAGGGCAGTTCCTTGGCATGCGGTGTGCCGTGCCAGCGGTCGCGCATGCGTTCGGCGACATAGGAGAAGCGGTAGTGATAGACGGGCACGCCCAGTGCCGCCATGGCACGGGCTGTGGCGCGGGCGGGTTCGATGAAGATGGCATCGCCCGATACGCGGTGGCCCACCTTGTCCGCCGTGTCGGTACCGGTGGGATCATAAATCCGCGCCGCCTCGTCCCGCAGGGGACCGAAGCGGGACAACACATCCTCCTTGCTGCCCCCCTCGTGCCAGCCATCATCGCTGGTGGCACCGACCATGTAGGGGACCCGCGCCGCTTTGCCGGCCCGCATCAGGGCCAGCGGTTCATCGGGCATGGATGGCACCCCCATAACGGGGCCGGAATAATCCTTTGTGCCGCCCAGGGTGGCGAGGTTCAGGTTACCCACCAGCCGTTCTGCCGGCAGGGCGCGTAGGGCGACCAGTGCCTCCGGCCCGCTGCCCTCAATCCCCTGGTTGCGGGCGAACAGGGTTCCGATTGCCTCTCCTTCCTTGAAACCGGGGGAGGGTAACAGCGTGTTCCGCCCCCCGCCCGACATGGCGATGGCCTTGTGGAACAGGCCGGCAGCCAGCGGCGTGGTCAGCAGGACATTGACCGATTCCCCACCCGCACTTTCCCCGAAGATGGTGACATTGGACGGGTCCCCACCGAAGGCCGTGATATTGGCCGCGACCCAGCGCAGGGCCGCGATCTGGTCCATGAAGCCGAAATTGGCGGAGGGGCCGCCCGCGGCCTCCGCCGTCAGGGCGGGATGGGCGAAGAAGCCGAAACGACCCAGCCGGTGATTGGCACTGACCACCACCACCCCATCGCGCGCCATGCGCGAGCCGTCATAGATGGCGGGGGAGGTGCCGCCATTCACGAAGCCGCCGCCATGGATCCAGACCATGACCGGCAGCCGCTTTCCCGCCGCCCCCGCCGGGCGCCAGACATTCAGGAACAGGCAATCTTCCGCCGGAATGGTCGCCAGCGGGGCGTCATCGCCGATAAAGGGCTTTTGCGCACAGTCGGCGCCATAGGTGGTGGCGGCCCGTTCGCCATTCCAGGCGGCGGCAGGGGCCGGCGGGCGCCAGCGCAGGTCACCCACGGGTGGGGCCGCAAAGGGTATGCCCAGGAACCTGTCCACACCCTCGGCGGACAGGCCGCGCACCGCCCCCGCCTCTGTCCGGGCCAGGGGAGCATCGGCGGCGACGGCGTTCGGTACCGCTAACAATGCGAAAAGGATCAAGGCCCAGATGTTCATCCCCGCGTTTCCCCGTTTGTTATATCGGCAGGGTAGCAAGGGTGGGGCAGTCCCGCTACCCGTTCAGCAGTGGATTGGCGCGCAGCCGGTCGACCGCCATGTCGACAAAGGCGCGGACCTTGGCGGGCGCGTGCCTTCCCTCCGGATGCAGGACATGCACGGGCACCGGCTCCTCCTCATGCTCCGCCAGCACGATGCGCAGCTGGCCGGCGGCCAGGGCCGGGCCGACCTGATAATGCAGCACCCGCGTCAGGCCCCAGCCGGCCAGCGCTGCACTGATCACCGCTTCGTTGGTGTTGCATTGCAGGGCGGGGCGGACCGTCAGACGCTGGTCCCCCTTGAACCGCCATTCATTGATGGCCCAGGCGCTGGTGGGGGCGGCGATACGGTGGCGGTTCAGGTCGGCAGGGCTTTCCGGTTCGCCATGTTCTGCCAGATAGGCGGGAGAGGCGCAGATCACACGTCGCACACGACCGACGCGAATGGCGGTAAAGGCGCTGTCGGGCAGATGCCCGATGCGCACGGCGACATCGATACCTTCATCAATGATGTTCACAGAGCGGTCGATGAACAGGGTGCGTACCGCCATAGACGGATAGGCATCCAGATAATCCATCAGGATGGGCAGCACATGCATCTGTCCAAACAGCAGCGGGGCCGTGACCGACAGGGTGCCCGTGGGCGTGGCATAGGAGCCGCCGGCGGCGGCCTCCGCCTCCACAATGTCGGACAGGATGCGGCGGCAATCCTCCAGATACCGGCCCCCACCCTCCGTCAGCTTGACCGAGCGGGTGGTGCGCACGAACAGGCGCGCACCGATTGCGTCCTCCAGCGCCGCGATGGCGCGGGTGACGGCGGGCGCGCTCAGGTTCAACTGGCGCGCCGCCTCGGCAAAGCTGGCCGTCTCCGCGACCTTCACGAAGATGCGCATGGACTGCCAGCGATCCATCCTTGTCCCTTCCGTAGGGGTTTGGGGGAGGGATAGCATAGCAGAGTTTGGCAGGGTGAGGGGGCAAGCCCCCTCAAAACCCGAAATGGCTCAACCCCGGATGGTCGTCGGGCCGGCGGCCCTGGGGCCAGCGGAATTTGCGGTCGGCCTCGGTGATCGGGTGCTCGTTGATGCTGGCATGGCGGGCGCGCATCAAGCCATCCTCCGCGAATTCCCAATTCTCGTTGCCATAGGCGCGGTACCATTGGCCGCTGTCGTCGTGGTACTCATAGGCATACCGCACCGCGATGCGGTTGCCGGTAAAGGCCCAGAGTTCCTTGATCAGGCGGTATTCCAACTCCCGGTTCCATTTGCGGGTCAGGAAAGCCTCTGCTTCCGCCCGGCTGTTTACGAACTCGGCACGATTGCGCCAGCGTGTGTCGGTGGTATAGGCCAGCGCCACCTTGGCCGGATCGCGGCTGTTCC
>JAEMSB010000647.1 GCA_016463045.1 Niveispirillum sp. | reverse complement strand
GTCCGATGCTGCGCTGGCCGCCGATGACGCGGCCCTGCGGGCCGATCTTGCCGCCCTGCGTCGTGATTTCCCCGACGCGAAACTGTCCGCCGACGGGCAGCTGAACAAGGCGCTGTGGGAATATCAGGCAGAGGCAAAGCTGGCGGCCGCGCGCTGGCGCGGGAATGACTATCCCGCTGACCATTTCAATGGCCGCCACAGTGAGATCATCGACACCCTGACCACCTATCACCCGGTCCGGGATAAGGTCGGGGCACAGGCCTGGTTGGCGCGCGTGACCCGCATTGACCAGCCCGTGGAACAGTTGATCCAGGCGCTGCGGGAACGTGCGGACAAGGGGGTGATCGCCCCGCGCTTTTCCATGGAGAAGGCCCTGGCCGCTACCCGCGCCGTCCTAACAGGCCGACCCTTTGTGCCTGGTGCGACGGAGGAGACGGCGTTGCTGGCCGGGTTCCGGCGCAAGGTGGAGGCGCTGGACCTGCCCGCTGCCGACAAGGCGGGGCTCGTGTCAGAGGCGGAAAGCCTGCTCTCCACGCGCTTCGCGCCTGCCTGGGCGCGGCTGGCTAGCGCCATGGAGGCAGTCCTGGCCAAGGCCGACGACCGGGATGGGGTGTGGAAGCTGCCCGATGGCGATGCCTATTACCAGCATTGCCTGTCCCGCCATACCACCCTGCCCCTGAAGGCTGCTGATGTTCATGCGCTGGGTCTAGCGGAGGTGAAGCGCATCCATGCGGAGATGGAGACGATCAAGGATAAGGTCGGCTTCAAGGGCGATCTTCAGGCCTTCAACCAGTTCCTGCGCACCGACCGCCAGTTCTATTTCGCGGACGATGATGCGGGCCGAGAGGCCTATATCAAGGGCGCCAATCTGATCCTGGATCGGGTCAAGGAGGTGCTGGACGGGCAGTTCAACCTGAAGCCCAAGGCCCCGCTGGTGGTGCAGAGGTTTGAGCGTTACCGCGAAGCCAGTTCCACCATCGCCCGCTACAGCCAGCCAGCCACCGATGGGTCCCGACCCGGCATCTATTATGTCAACCTGTCCAATATGAAGGAGATGCCGATCTGGCAGATGGAGGTTCTGGCCTTCCATGAAGGTATCCCCGGCCACCATATGCAGATCGCCCTGGCGCAGGAGGCGACGGGCCTGCCGGACTTCCGCCGGCATGATTTCCACACCGCCTATGTGGAGGGTTGGGGGCTTTATTCGGAACGGCTGCCCAAGGAACTGGGCTTCTATGCCGATCCCTATTCCGACTTCGGGCGCCTGACCTTCTCCCTGTGGCGGGCGCTGCGGCTGGTCATGGATACGGGCATCCATGCCAAGCGTTGGACGCGGGCGCAGGCCATCGACTATTTCGTGGCCAATTCCGCTTTCACGCGGGAGGTAGCGGAGCGGGAGGTTGACCGCTACATCGTCTATCCCGGCCAGGCCTGCGCCTATTATGTTGGCATGCAGAAGATACTGGAACTGCGGGAGCGGGCGAAGAAGCGGCTGGGCACCCGCTTCGACATCAAACGCTTCCACGACACCGTCCTAGGCAATGGGTCGGTACCCCTGACGGTCCTGGAACAGGTGGTGGAGGGCTGGATCAAAAGCGTGTGATCCGCGCTTAGATCAGGTCGGGCCAACGGCGAGTCCTGACAGATAAAGCTTTCAATCCATAGGTCAGGTCGAGGCGCAAAGCCTCGCCTTGACCTATGGATTCAAGGGATCAGGACCGTCGCGCCGGTGGTCGCCCTTGCTTCCAGTGCGCGGTGGGCATCTGCCACATCGCGCAGTGCGAAACGCTGATTGACCTGCACTTTCACTTGGCCCCCCTTTACCACGGCGAACAGATCATCCGCCATGGACAGAAGTTCGTCCCGTGTGCCGGCATAATGCTGTACCGATGGCCGGGTCAGGAACAGGCCGCCCTTGCGGTTCAACAGGCCGATGTCAAACGGCGGCACCGCGCCGGATGCATTGCCATAGCTGACCATCAGGCCGCGTCGGCGCAGACAATCCAGGGAGCGTTCGAACGTGTCCTTGCCGACACCATCATAGACGACGTCAACACCCTGCCCGCCCGTGATCTCCCGCACGCGGGCAACCACATCATCGTCGCGATACTGGATGACATGGTGGCAGCCATTGGACGTTGCCAGCGCCGCCTTCTCCGCCGATCCCACCGTGCCGATGACGATGGCACCCAGGGCATTCGCCCATTGGCAGGCAACGGAACCCACCCCGCCCGCAGCGGCATGGATCAGGACGGTATCACCCGGTTTCAGGTGGAACGTCTGGCGCAGAAGGTACTGTGCCGTCAGCCCCTGCAGCAGCATGGAGGCGGCAACATCGTCACTGATCCAGTCGGGCAGTTTGATCAGCTTGTCCGCCGGGATCAGCCGATGCTCAGCATAGGCGC
>JAEMSB010000159.1 GCA_016463045.1 Niveispirillum sp. | reverse complement strand
GTGCCGTTGGCGCGGGGCCGGGCACGGGTGCCGGTGGCGACAGGGGCTGCGTCATCCGCGCCACCGCGGCCTTGATCTGCTCCGGCGTCGCCTGCGATTCGATCTCCTGCTCCAGCTTGATGGCCGCGACCAGCCGCTTGGACGAGGCGCGCTTGGCCCAATGCAGGGCGTCGACGATGTCGCGCGGTGTTCCCAGCCCGAAATAGGTCAGGGCGGCCAGATTATTCTGGGCATGCACATCGCCAGCCTGTGCGGCGGGCCGTAGAAAGCTCAGCGCCTTGGCGTAATCGGCGGGCATGTCCTGCCCGAAGGCATAGAGTGCGCCCACCATGCTCTGTGCCCCGACATGGCCGTTGCGGGCCGATGCCTCCAGCAAGGTCACGCCGCGCCGCACATCCTTTGCCACCCCGCGCCCCTGGATCAGCATCTCGCCCGCCAGATACTGGCCCGAACTGTCGCCGGTTTCAGCGACGGCGTTGAATTCCTTGAAGGCCGTGGCGAAGTCGCCGGCGGAAAAGGCGATGCGTCCCGCCTGAAGATCACCCAGGGCCGGCAGCGCGGTGAACAGGGTCAGCGACAGGGCCAGGGCAGCGGGCGTGGTGCGGCGGGAAAGGTGCGGCATACAGGCGACATCCGTCGAAAGGGGTGCCACTTCTTCATAGCCGACACGGGCGCGCTTGACGATGCCTCACAAACGGGCTTCAACCTGCGCCAACAGATCTTAGACCGGAGTTGCGCCTGATGGCCGCCAAGAAGAACCCGTTGAACCTGAACCCGTTGCAGTTGAAGACCCTGACCCTGTTCCAGGCCCTGGCGGAGTTTGAGGACATTACCCGTCCCGTCGGTGATGGGGCCGTAGAGGTTATGGAACTGCCCTTCACCAGCCATGGCAACCATTTCCATCTGGGACCCTGGCTGGTTTATGCCCAGGACGCCACCGGCCTGCGCAACATCGCGCCCTGGACGGTGCTGGAACGCAAGGGCCTGATCATCGGCAATTTTCCGATGTCGGTGACCCTGACGCGCGAAGGCCTGGAATATGAGACGGGCATGCGGCGCCAGATCCTGCAGGGGTCGGATCACTGAGGCTATCGTTGGTCGGGTGGCTGTAACGGCGGCGACCGCCGCCGCGCGGCACGTGCGCTGTCAAGCCAAGGGCGCGGGTGCGCCCGCCCGGCGGCTGAGGGAATAAACGAAAGCAAAAAAACAAAACCCGCCGCGCCAGTTAGGGCGGGCGGGTTTTTGTTTTGAGCGGGGGATGGTGCTGCCAACTGGAATCGAACCAGCGACCTCGTCCTTACCAAGGACGCGCTCTACCGACTGAGCTATGGCAGCGCCTTCATCCGCATCACCGCTGCGTCGTCGCCGCTGCGGTGGGCGGCTATGTGCCACTCCAACCCCCGGACCGCAAGCAAAAAAATCCCGGACCTGTCGATTTTTTCCGCATACTTGACGTGCAAGTGCGAAAAGGCCAGCAATCCAGCCATTTCCGCCCCAGGGATACAGGACCATGACCAGCACACCGCCCAAGAAGGATGAGCGCAAGGACCGTCTGGCCCAGGCGTTGCGCGATAATCTGCGTCGCCGCAAGGATCAGGACCGGGCGCGTGAGGCGCAGGAGACCATGGAACGCGCCCTTGGCCCCGACCCAGCCGAAGGACAGATGCCCGACACCACGGCTTGAGTGAGCGATAGGGCTGGGCTACAAGGTCTTGCGCGCCGGCCCCGTGGATGGGCGGTGCACGATATTGGGGAAGTGGGGGACCGACATGCCGATTATGCCCGACAGCTGGATACGCGAACAGGCCACCAGGCACGGCATGATCGAGCCGTTCGTGGAGGCGCAGAAGCGCGAGGGCGTGATCTCCTACGGCCTCTCCTCCTATGGCTATGACGCGCGCGTTGCCCCGGAATTCAAGATATTCACCAATATCGACAATGCCGTGGTCGATCCCAAGAAGTTCGACGCCACCAGCTTTGTCGACCGCGAGACCGATGTCTGCGTCATCCCGCCCAACAGCTTCGTGCTGGCCCGGACAGTGGAATATTTCCGCATTCCGCGCGATGTGCTGGTCGTCTGCCTGGGTAAGTCCACCTATGCCCGCTGCGGCCTGATTGTGAATGTCACGCCGCTGGAACCGGAATGGGAAGGGCATGTGACGCTGGAAATTTCCAACACCACGCCGCTGCCGGCCAAGGTCTATGCGAATGAGGGCCTGTGCCAGTTCCTGTTCTTCCAGGGCGCCAGCCCGTGCGAGGTCAGCTATGCCGACCGGGCCGGCAAGTATATGAAGCAGCGCGGCGTCACCCTGGCGCGGCTGTGATCGTCTGCCCCTGATCCGCCATCATCGCGGCCCATGGTCCGGGCCGCGCATCCAAATACCTCTTCTGACGAAACGAACATTCCATGGACAAGCTTCGCATCCGCGGCGGCAACCCGCTGAAGGGTCAGATCACCATTTCCGGCGCCAAGAATGCGGCCCTGCCATTGCAGGCGGCCTGCCTTCTGACGGATGAGAAGCTGACGCTGACCAATCTGCCGCTGCTGGCCGATATCACCACTATGAACCGCCTGCTGGCCCAGCATGGGGTAGAGGTACATATCAATGGCCGCGATGCCTTCGGGTCCAGCGGACGTTCGGTGGAACTGGATGCGGCTGACATCTTCAACCTGACGGCCCCCTATGATCTGGTGCGCAAGATGCGCGCCAGTGTGCTGGTGCTGGGTCCGCTGCTGGCCCGGTTCGGTCAGGCCAAGGTGTCGCTGCCCGGCGGCTGCGCCATCGGCACCCGCCCCGTCGATCTGCATATCAAGGGCCTCCAGGCCATGGGTGCGCAGATCGATATCGAAGGCGGCTATATTCTGGCCAAGGCCCCGGAAGGCGGTCTGGTCGGCGCGGAATTCGTGTTCCCGCAGGTGTCGGTGGGCGCCACTGAAAACCTTATGATGGCCGCCACGCTGGCCAAGGGTGAAACCATCCTGATGAATGCGGCGAGGGAGCCGGAGATCGGTGATCTCGCCCGCTGCCTCATCGCCATGGGTGCGGAGATTGAGGGGATCGGCTCCGACCGTCTGGTGATCAAGGGCAAGGACCGGCTGCATGGCGCCACCTATGCCGTTCTGCCCGACCGTATCGAGGCCGGCACCTTCGCCATGGCCGCCGCTATTACGGGTGGGGAACTGGAGCTGGTTGGCGCCCGCATGGACGACCTGAAGGCGGTGGTGAAGACCCTGGCCGGCGCCAATGTGAAGGTGACGGAGACCGCCAACGGCCTGCTAGTTGCCGCCAATGGTGATCTGGTCGGCGTAGATGTGATGACGGAGCCGTTCCCAGGATTCCCCACCGACCTTCAGGCCCAGATGATGGCCCTGATGTGCGTGGCCAGGGGCGCGTCGATGATCACCGAAACGATCTTCGAGAATCGCTTCATGCATGTGCCGGAACTGACCCGCATGGGTGCGAACATCACCGTCCATGGCTCGTCCGCCCTGGTGCGCGGCGTACCGAAGCTGACGGGGGCGCCGGTGATGGCGACCGACCTGCGCGCGTCGGTGTCGCTGGTGCTGGCCGGTCTGGCCGCCCAAGGCGAGACGACCGTCAACCGCATCTACCACCTGGATCGCGGGTATGAGCGGGTGGAAGCCAAGCTGGCCGCCTGCGGTGCGGATATGGAGCGGGTGAAGGAAGAGGATTAAGGGGGCTTCCCTCTTGGAACTGTCGCTCCCTCACCCTCCCGTCGGCACTAGCCGACGGGAGGGTGAGGGAGCGACGAGGCAGTGAGGGCTACTATGCCTCCCCTCAAGCCGCCTGATCCGCCAGCCCCTCTGCTGTGAAGGGCCGCAGGTTCGCCAGGAACTGCTGCGCGCAGGATTGCCAGGAAAAGCCCAGGGCATGGTTACGACAGACCGTGGGTTCGATGCCTACCGCCTGTAAACACGCCGCCCGCAGATCCTCGCTCAACACGCCTGCCGGGCTGTCGCCGATCACGTCCAGCGGCCCCGGCACGGGGAAGGCCGCCACGGGCAGGCCCGACGCCAGTGCTTCCAGCAGCACCAGGCCGAACGTGTCGGTGCGCGAGGGGAAGACGAAGACATCGGCGGCGGCGTAATGCCGGGCTAGATCCTCGCCATGCTTGGCGCCCACGAAGGTGACGTCCGGATATCTGGCTTTCAACTCGGCCAATTGTGGCCCATCGCCCACCACGACCTTCGATCCCGGCAGGTCCAGCGACAGAAACGCCTCGATATTCTTTTCCACGGCCACCCGGCCCACCGAGATGAAGACGGGGCGTGGCAGATGGGCGAACAGGTCCTTGGGGCCGGGGCGGAACAGGTCGGTATCCACCCCGCGCGACCAGCGGCGGATATTGGTGAAGCCGCGCCTTTCCAGGTCGGCCTCGATACTGGCTGTCGCCACCATCACCGAATGGGCCGGCGCATGGAAGCGCCGGATGAAGGCGTAGGACAGCGACAGCGGCACCGGCGCCCTGTCGCGCACATATTCTGGGAACCGCGTGTGATAGGCCGTGGTGAAGGGCAGCTTGTGTTTCAGGCAATACCGCCGGGCCGCGAATCCCAGCGGACCTTCGGTGGCGATATGGATGGCGTCGGGCTGTGCCGCCTCAATCATCTGCCGTACCCGCCGGCCGGGTGCCAGGGCCAGACGGATTTCCGGGTAGGTCGGCATGGGGATGGTACGGAACCGGTCGGGGGCGATCACCTCCACCTTATGTCCCAGCCGTTCCAGTTCGGCCCGCGTCGTCGTCAGGGTGCGCACGACGCCATTGACCTGCGGATGCCAGGCATCCGTGACGATCAGCAGCTTCACGCCGCCGCCTTCACCGCCTGCCGGGCGGCGACAATATCCGCCCAGCGCAGGATCTCCAGCCGTCCATCGGGATGTTCCACCAGTGCGGTGCATGATTCGACCCAATCCCCATCGTTCACGTAAAGCACGCCATCCATGTCGCGGATTTCGGCATGGTGGATATGGCCGCAGATGACCCCGTCCACCTGCCGCCGGCGTGCCTCGTCGGTCAGGGCGGTCTCGTAATCGCCGATGAATTCAACGGCCTTCTTGGTCTTGTGCTTCAGGTAGGCGGATAGCGACCAATAGGGGAAACCCAGCTTGCGCCGCGCCTTGTTCAACAGGGTGTTGAGCCAGAGCAGGAACGTGTAGGCCGTGTCGCCCACGAAGGCCAACCACTTGGCGTAGCGCACAACCGCATCGAACTGGTCCCCATGGATGACCAGATAGCGCTTGCCGTCAGCTGCCGTGTGGATCGTGTCCTCCAGGATGGTCACGCCACCGAATTGCAGGCCGATATAGTCGCGGAACGCCTCGTCATGATTGCCGGGAATCATGAAGACCTGGGCGCCCTTGCGGGCGCGGCGCAGGATTTTTTGCACCACATCATTATGCGACTGTGGCCAATACCAGCTTTTCTTCAGCCGCCAGCCATCGACGATATCGCCGACCAGATACAGCACATCGGATTCGGTATGTTTCAGGAAATCCAACAGCATGTCTGCCTGACATCCACGTGTCCCCAAATGGATGTCCGACAGCCAGATGGCGCGATAGCGCAACACGTCCCCGTCGCCCAGCATATGTTCCCCCATCGCCGGTCAACCCAACCACCAATCGCCCGCCACGAATTAAAGACTAGCCATAGCGGATCGCGCCGTTCTATACCGCTTCATCTGGTGCAATGTCAGTCTGCTTAAGGTCTATTTCTACTGCATCCGCTAAAACTTCTTCATGCTGTCATCAATACTACATTGCCACTTCATCGATCCTTCATGGAGATGTACTGGAAATGTCACATGGACTGGATCGCCGGGTGGCGATCATCTTCAATCCCGTCGCCGGGCGCCGCCGGCCGGGGCTTGTGGAGCAGGTGATGGCTGCCGCCACCGATGCCGGGGCGGTAGTGTCGCTGCACACGACGGATGCGGCGGGCCATGCCACCGCCATTGCCCGCGATCTGGCCCGGTCAGGTACAGCTGATATCATCGTCGCCGCCGGCGGGGATGGCACCATCAACGAGGTGGTGAACGGCATGGCCGCCTCTGGCCTGTCCGACCTGCCGCCGCTGGGTGTGGTGCCGTTGGGCACGGCCAATGTCCTGGCCCACGAACTGGGCCTAACGGGATCGGCGGTGCGAATCGGCAGACAATTGGCCCTGGGGCCGGCCCTGACAGTTCATGCCGGTATGGCCAATGGTCGCCTGTTCACCATGATGGCCGGGGTGGGGATGGATGCCCGTGTGGTCGCGGGTATCGACCCGGCCTTGAAGCGGCGGATCGGCAAGGGCGCCTATGCGTTGGGTGGCCTGCGGGAGATTCTGGCGGGGCCGTCTCTGGATTATGAAGTGACGCTAACGGCGCCTGATGGCGGGATCAGCCGGCATAGGGCGGTCAGCTGTATCCTGTGCAAGGGTCATTTCTATGCCGGAACCTTTGTTCTGGCCCCGGACGTGCGGCTGGAGCAGCCGGTGCTGCACGCGGTGCTGTTCACACGGCCGGGGCGGCTGGCGGCCCTGAACTATGCCGCGGCAATGACCCTGGGTCTGCTGCCCGGACGGTCGGATGTCTTGGTCCTGCCGGCCGTCGCCGCCCGGATCGAGGGGCCGGTGGCGGAACCGGTGCAGGGCGATGGCGATACCATCGCCCGCCTGCCCGTCGACATATCTATATGGGGTGGTCGTCTGCGCGTGGTGGGCGGGGGTGATTAATCAGCCCTGCGCGCCGCCGGGTGCAGGCGGTCCGTCGGCTCCTCATGGGCCAGACAGTCAATGATTTCCGGCCCCTGACGGAACTGGAACCAGCCCCTGCCATCATGGAAGGACAGGCGGTAGGTGCCCTGGGTATCGCGCTCCAGCCGCAGGCTGGGGTCCTTCAGGCCTGGCAGCCAGACGAGAATCCAATCACGCTCGCGGGTGCTGGACCTTTCCGTGCGCTGCCATAGGCCGCGGCGGCGGCGGTCAGCCAGGATGGACTTCCAGGCGACCATGTCCATGGGGGTGAAACGCTGGCGGGCAAAGGGCAGAATGACGCACATGGCATGGCCTCGGACTTTGGTGGCACGGGTATCTGCGCACCTGGGGCCAGCCTGCTCCCGCACCCTTAATGCGGCCTTAATCCCTGGCAGTCCAAAAGCATAGGGCATGCGGAAGGTCAGGTTAGCCGCCTGCTAGGAAAAAGCCATCTCGCAACTGCACAGCGTAATGATGCGACGAAGGTCGTAAAGCGGCGCGGTTGCTGGCCAAATCCAAGGGAAGCGGTGCAAAACCGCATACCCCCAATCCACAGGCGCGCTGTTGCGTAGGGGCTATGGCTGTGTTACATGCTCGCTCGCTCGACACCGGTGGGTCCTCCTCCGGGATGGCCGATCATTGCTAACGTCCTGAAATTATTCAGGTCCACGGACTTTAACCGAGGTTACCAGTGGCAACCGAAGGGACTGGCGTCTCCGAACTCGCCTCGCGCTATGCGAGCGCTCTGTTCGATCTCGCGGATGGGCAGCAGGCCCTGGACCAGACGGCCCAGGATCTGGCGTCCATCAAGGCTCTGCTCGCTGAAAGCGCGGACCTCCGCCGCTTGATCGGCAGCCCGCTGCTCGCCCGCAACGAACAGGAACGCGCTATGGAAGCCGTCCTGGCTGCGGCTGGCATCGGGGAACTCGTGCGGAAGTTCGTGGGGCTGGTGGCGCGCAATCGCCGCCTCTTCGCCCTTCCGGGCATGATCGACGGGTATCTGGCCGAACTGGCCCGCCGCCGTGGCGAAAGCACGGCGCGCGTCACCGTTGCTCGTCCGCTGACAGATGCGCAGTGGAACGACCTCGCCGCCGCTCTGAACAAGAGCGAAGGCTCCAACGTCAAGTTGGATGTGAAGGTCGATCCCTCGCTGATCGGCGGCATGATCGTTAAAATCGGTTCCCGCATGGTGGATAGCTCCGTGCGCACCAAGCTCAATAAGCTGAAACTCGCCATGAAAGGGGTTGGATAATGGAAATCCGCGCCGCTGAGATTTCCGCGATCCTGAAGCAGCAGATCGCGAACTTCGGCAACGAAGCCGATGTCGCCGAAGTGGGCCAGGTTCTGTCCATCGGTGACGGCGTGGCCCGTATCCATGGTCTGGACAAGGTCCAGGCCGGCGAGATGGTTGAATTCCCCGGCGGGGTCAAGGGCATGGCCCTGAACCTCGAAACCGACAATGTCGGCGTGGTGATTTTCGGTTCCGACCGTACCATCAAGGAAGGCGACGTCGTCAAGCGTACCGGCGCCATCGTTGAGGTGCCGGTGGGCCGTGGCCTGCTGGGCCGCGTTGTTGACGGTCTGGGCAACCCGATCGACGGCAAGGGTCCGCTGACCGATGTGACCCGTCAGCGCGTGGAAGTGAAGGCCCCGGGCATCATTCCGCGTAAGTCGGTGCATGAGCCGATGCAGACCGGCCTGAAGGCGATTGACGCCCTGGTGCCCGTCGGCCGTGGCCAGCGCGAGCTGATCATCGGTGACCGTCAGACCGGCAAGACCGCCATTGCTCTGGATACCTTCATCAACCAGAAGGGTATCAACAAGGGCGACGACGAGTCCAAGAAGCTGTACTGCATCTATGTCGCCGTGGGCCAGAAGCGCTCCACCGTGGCCCAGATCGTGAAGACGCTCGAAGAGAACGGCGCGATGGAATATTCCATCGTCGTGGCCGCCACCGCTTCCGAGCCGGCGCCGCTGCAGTTCCTGGCCCCCTATACGGGTGCGGCCATGGGCGAGTTCTTCCGCGACAACGGCATGCACGCCCTGATCGTCTATGA
>JAEMSB010000158.1 GCA_016463045.1 Niveispirillum sp. | reverse complement strand
TGCCGGCACTGACAAGGGTGGCGGGAACCAGCTTCTGGCTTTGGCCCGCAGCGGAATTGCTGCAATCAGTGGGACCCCTCAGGCTGGCTTTTCCTCCGCCAGCGGGGCTACGGCATCGCCAACTGTGGCTGCTTCCCCGACGGTCGTAATCGCTGGCGGTGGTAACGTCGTCGGTACCGTTAACTTCGTCGCCTGATCACGCTTGTGGATCGCTTGATCTCCAAATGCTGGGGCACCCGACGGGTCTCCGGCATTTTATTTAATTCTGGGGCGAATTGTTCTGGCCTGTCGGCTGGATTTATTTGACGCCTGTGTGACAAGCTGCCCGGAGCTATGGTTATGACGGGGCAGGACGTGAAGAAGGAAGCGGTGGCGTTCGCGCAGCAGGCGGAACAATTTCTGGCTGATGGTGATGCCGCCAAGGCGCGGGTGGCTGCGGCGAAGGCAGTCTCCCTTGAACCAAAGAACTCTTACGCTCAGGCCCAGTTTGGACAGGCCCTCTTGCGTCTGGGACAGCCACAGGAAGCTATAGCGGCGTTTCAGGTTGCTCTGGAAGGGGCCCAGGATATGGCGCCACTGCACCTGCTGCTGGGCAATGCCTTCCGCGCGGCGGGTGACAATACCCGCGCTGTTCCAGCCTATGAGCGAACTGTTGAACTGGCGCCAGACATGGCTGGGGCTTGGCGGAACCTGGGGCTGGCACTGCTGGGGGCCGGTCGGGCGTCGGAGGCGACGGTCAAGCTGCGCCAGGCGTGTGCGCTGGAGCCTTCATCGGCGGCAAACTGGAATTCGCTTGGTGCTGCTCTTCATGCTGAAGGGGCGGTGCCTGCCGCGCTCTGCGCATTTGTAGAGGCGGCCCGTAACGCGGGGGCGGACACCCGGGAAGGGATCAGGGCTCGCTGGAACGAATCCCTGCTTCGCCTTTTGACGGGGGATATGGCTCGCGGATGGCCACTCTATGCCTATCGTCGTGACGGGCCATCGGGCGGCGGGCCGGCTCCTTTCGGCCTAAACGTTCTGACACAGATGCCGCTGCCCGGCATGCGGGTGCTGGTGACGGTGGAGCAGGGGCTCGGCGATATCATCATGATTTTGCGCTTCTTGCCTCTGCTGGCGGCAGAGGGGGTGCGTATCGTGATGCAGCGCCCTGCCTCCATGCGCCGCCTGCTGGCTGACTATCCTTGTGTCGAATCGTTCCTGGATGAGGACGGGCCGGTTCCCCCTGTCGATGGCGTTTTGCCCTGCATGTCTTTGCCTGGCCTCTTCGTCAAACAGGCGGGACATGTGCCTGGTGCGGTTCCCTACCTGCGCGCCGATCCAGCCCTGGCCGGCCATTGGGAGGGGCGACTGGCGACTGCCTCCGGTCTTCGGGTCGGCTTTGTTTGGGCCGGCAACCCGGATAACGCCCGCGATCTTGAACGCTCGCTACGGCTGGAGCAGGTTTTGCCCCTGATGAGTATGACCGGTGTCAGTCCGGTCGTGATACAGGTTGGCGGTGGGCGGCGGGAGCTTGCAAACCATCCGCTTCCTCCCGGCACGATTGATCTTGGGGGGGGTATTTCCGACCTCGCTGATACGGTTGCCATCCTTTCCCGGCTTGATGTGCTGGTCAGTTGCTGCACGCTGCCGGCGCATCTGGCAGGGGCGGTCGGGATCGCCACCAACATTCTGATCACGGCGGTTCCGGACTGGCGTTGGGGTTTGGGCCGTGCCCAGACTGCATGGTACCCTTCGGCGCGTCTGTTTCGTCAGCCGCGGCCTGGTGACTGGTCGGAGCCCCTGGCCGATGTGGCACGTGATCTGACCTTGCGTATAGGTGCTGGTCGCCGCCGTTAAACGGCTTGACTCTCACCTCGATACGGTGTTCCATTCATTTAACCCGAAAAATTCGGGTGGATCATACCTCCAAAGGAGAGACGCTATGTCTTCTAGTGACGTCAGCTTGACCGCTGGTATGCGTAACAACCTTCTGCTCCTGCAGAAGACCAACAAGCAGGTCGAGTCTATCCAGTCGCGTTTGGCGACCGGTAATAAGGTCAATTCCGCTCTTGATGGCCCCAATTCGTTCTTCGCTGCGAAGGGTTTGAATACCCGTGCAGGCGATCTGTCGAGCCTCAAGGAAGCGATGGGCCAGGCCATTAGCACGATCCAGGCTGGTGATAAGGGTATCACCGCTATTGAAGATCTGGTTGCGCAGGCCCGTGGTCTGACCACGACCGCTTATTCCAACCTGGGCAATGACGCTTCCTCCATCGCTGCGCGTAAGTCGCTGGCGGAGCAGTTCAATCGCCTGAAGGATCAGATTGACAAGATCGCAGGCGATAGCGGTTACCAGGGCAAGAACCTGCTGAAGGGTAATGGCCTGACGCTGGACAGCACGGCCGACAGCCGTAAGGGTGTCAACAGCATTTCCGGCCTGTCGAACAGCCGCGTGACGAACGTGGTCAGCGCCGACACTTACTCCGTGAAGATCAGCGGTACCGGTGCCATCAGCGCCGACCTGGAAGATATTGCGAAGGCGGAAGACAGCCGCGGTCTGGCCTCGCTGAAGGTCTCGGGCACGATCTCCGCTACGGCCGGTAACTTCTCTGACATCAGCGTCGAAATCCGTGGTAACAGCGGTCGCGAGCGCACCGCCATTGTGACGGAAAACGGTGAGTCGCGTACCTTCAAGTTCTTCGACAACACCCAGTCTGCGGTCGCCAGCACGGTTACTGCCGGTGTCACGGCAACCACCGGCACTGCGCAGGTCTCGAAGATCACCATCAGTGGCTCGGTCGAAGAAGGT
The DNA here is from genome assembly GCA_016463045.1 of Niveispirillum sp. Taxonomy (GTDB): domain Bacteria; phylum Pseudomonadota; class Alphaproteobacteria; order Azospirillales; family Azospirillaceae; genus Niveispirillum. The sequence continues at coordinate 6,047 of JAEMSB010000158.1, read as the reverse complement.
GATACGTTCACCGCGACGATCAACGGTCAGTCGTTCACCTACAAGGCCCAGGCCTCCGATCTGACGGACTCGACCACGGGTGCTGCTTACAACCCCGATCAGCGCCGCGCCAAGGTTGCTGAAGGTCTGGCCCGCGCCATTGCTGGCGGCTCCGACTTTGATAGCACCAACATCACCAACGGCGGCACGCTGACCAGCGCCAACTCCGATGACAACGGTAAACGCTTTAATGTTGCCTACGATACGGACCCCACTGCCAACTCCGCTGAAATTCTGATCAGCTCTGATCTGACGAGTGGTACCGGTGCCAGCTTCACGCTGGGTGCGACTTCAAACAACGCTGCCCAGAAGGCGATCTCGGTCACCTTCTCGTCCGGCACCACGGTGTCCTTCACGGTTGACCGCACGCTGCTGGAAGCAAAGGGTACGGCGGCCAATGGTGTGTCGACCATTGAAAAAAATGTCGATATCACCCTGTCGGCTACGAACCTCAATGGTGTGACGGTGGAACGCTCGGGCCTGAATGCCCGTGGCAATTCCAAGCTGAGCGAAGGCGAGAATTCGCTGAACTTCGATAGCGGTACGGTTCGTGTGACCGTCGATGCTTCGACGATCAAGGCTGCGGCTTCCTCCTCTTTGCCCGCAAACCTGACGACGGTTCAGCGCACGGACGCCAACACCGAGAACGATCTGGCTGTTCAGTTCAACGCCGACAACACCTCCAACATTCAGGTGGTGAGCCGGAACGTTTCGACGGATGGTCAGGGCCTGCGTATCGACTACGCCCAGAACGACTTCCTGGATCGTTCGGACATCGACAAGGCAGTGGCCAGCCTGGACTTCGCAACGGCGACGCTGCGTAGTGCCTCTCAGGCTCTGTCGACCAACCTGAACGTCATCCAGACCCGCGAGAGCTTCACTAACGAGTTCTCCAACGTTCTGGTTGAAGGTTCGAACAAGCTGGTCCAGGCCGATCAGAACGAGGAAGGCGCGAACCTGCTGCTGTTGCAGACCCGTCAGCAGTTGGGCACCATCTCCCTCTCGCTGGCCAACCAGGCTCAGCAGTCGATCCTGCGGCTGTTCTAAGCCACAGGGCCGTAAGGCAAAGGGAAAGGCGGGCCAAAAGCCCGCCTTTCCTGATTCTGGTCGGTATTCACCTCCCCATGCCAGCCTCCCTGGGGCAAAATGTTCGGGTGTGCTGGTGCGTTTTTTCGTGACCGTCGGGGGGTGGCTGGCTTACTTCCTTGTGCACTATGGACGCCGCCGAGCGGGCTCGTGCGTCCTTGAACGGGAAATGCTGCCGTGCCTTTGAAACTTGTTCTGCGTCCGGGTGAGAAGCTGATCGTGAACGGTGCCGTTCTGGGCGTCGGCGATCATCCGGTTTCGCTGTTCTTCTACAACAAGGTTAATTTCCTGCGGGGCCGGGAAATCCTGAAGGAAGAGAACTGCGACACGATCGAGAAGAAGCTCTATTTCATCATCCAGCTGATCTACATTTTTCCCGAGGATGCGGAACTGAACCTGATCAAGTTCGGCATCATCCTGGAAGAAGCGCGGCTGGCGCATCCTGCCGAGTCGGCCCTGTTTGACGAGGTTCAGACGCTGGTGCAGTCCGGCAACTACTATCGCGCTTTGAAAATCTGCCGGAAGCTGTTCCCGGCTGAGACGGCGGGGGGGGCCGGTGACGCTACGGACAAGCAGGCCAAGGCGCCGGTCGTCGTGACCAAGGTTCGCCGTCGCCCGGCGATCAACCAGCCGGAATGACGGTGCCCGTCTGATCCACCAATAGGGTCCGGCATACCCGTGCCGGACCCGTGGTCCAGACGGCGGTTCCCCAGGACCAGCCGACCCCGAAGCCGCACAGCAACAAGGTCCGTTTGTGCGACATTAGGGGGCCGGACAGCGCGTCGGTCATGGCCAGCGGGATGGTGGCGGAACTGGTATTGCCCCGATCCGCCAGCGCCAGGACCAATTGATCCTCACGTGCTCGGATCTTTGCGCCCAGCCGGCGCAGCATCATCTCATTCGCCTGATGCAGCACGACATGGTCGATACCGTTGATGTCGGTGCCTGCAAGGGCCAGGGTGGCCGCGATGGTTTTCGGCACCTCCCGCAGGGTGAAGGCGAAAACCTGGGTGCCGTCCATAAATAGCAGGGGGCCATCGGGCTGCCGGGTACCGCCTCCGGGCTGGATCAGATAGGGCGCGCCGGCCCCATCGGTGCCCGTATCCACCGTCAGGCAACCGCCATCCCTGTCCCATTCCAGGGCCGTGACGGTGGCGGCATCCCCAAACAGGGGCGCGACGGAGCGATCGTCAGGGGCCATGGTCCGGCTTGTCGTGTCGCCGGCCACCAGCAGCGCCCGGCCCCTCCCCATCCCGGCCAGCAGCGATGCCGCCAGCCACAGGCCATAGACATAGCCGGAACAGCCAAGACCGACATCGAAGGCGGCGCATTGCTTGCCCAAGCCCAGACGGTGCTGCAGCAGGCAGGCGGTCGCCGGCAGCGGATGGTCCGGTGTCTGCGTGACGACGATCAGCAAATCGACCGAGTCGTCACCCCAGCCCAGACCGTCCAGCAGGTCACGTCCCGCCGGTAGGGCCAGATCCGACATGCATTGGCCGGGGGCCGCGATGTGGCGGCGGCGGATGCCGGTGGCGGTGGCAATCCGTTCTGCCTGATCGCCGCCGAACCGGGCTGCCAGATGCGTTACATCCTCTACCCCGACCGGCAGGGCGGAGACAATCCCGCGAAGGGCGATGCCGTTGATGCGGGCCTGGGCCATGCGCCTTACCTTCCGCTCAGCAGGTGATGCCGCCGTCGATGGTCAGCGTCTGCCCCGTAATATAGCGCGCGCCATCGCCAAGCAGGAACAGAATGGCAGGCGCCACATCATCGGCTGTGCCCAGACGTCCCATGGGGGTGCGCCGCACGATCTGGTCGCGCTGCCCTGCCGACAGGGTGCCGGACATTTCCGTGTCCAGATAGCCAGGCGCCACACTGTTGACCGTGATCTGCCTCCGCCCCACCTCCCGCGCCAGGGCACGGGTCAGCCCGTCCAGCCCTGCTTTGGTCGCCGCGTAGGCGGTAAGGCCGGTATAGCCGCGCTGCCCGATGATGGAGGAGATATTGATGATCCGCCCACCACCGGGGCGCGACAGCATGTGGCGCAGGACGGCGCGTGCTACCTGGATGGCCCCTGTCAGATTAGTCTGGATCAGATGATCGACCTCTACCAGAGGCAGGGTCGCCAGAATCCCCTCCCGCGCGATGCCGGCATTGTTAATCAGGCCCCAGGGGGCCCCGAAGCGCTGCACCGTGATGTCGATGAAGGATTGGGTGGAGGCGGACTCCCCTATCTCTGCCTGCTGCCAGAACAGACGGTCGGGATGGGCGTCCAGCAGGGCCGGCAGGGCATCGCCCAAGCTGCGGCTGCAGGTTGCCACATTGTAGCCGGCGTCCAGCAAGGTGCGGGTCAGGGCGAGGCCCAGGCCCCGGCTGCCGCCGGTCACGATCACGGTACGGGTCATGCTTCCTCTCCGCGATGCGGCGCTTCTTGCCGGCGGCTGACAGGGGGAGCGCCTCGACAAGGCGCAGACGGCGGGGACGGGCAGGGGGCGGCAGGTCGGCAACGGCCTGCGTTGCCAGCATCCGCCACCCCTCATCCGCGTGCCAGCCGGGGGCGATAATGTCGGCGGCCAGGATGGCGCCGGTGATGGGGTTGGGCACGCCATAGACCACAGCATCGGTGACACCCGGCAGGGCCAACAGCCGTCGTTCGGCCAGGCTGGGATTTACCTTGGCGCCGCCGACATTGACGACAAGGTCGTTCCGGCCACGGAATAATACCCGGTCACGGTCAATCTCAACCAGATCGCCGGTATCGTGCCAGACAGAGCCCACCCTAGCTTCCAGAAAATCATTCCGAATACGGAATGATATCTCATCCGGTGGTTGCGATAGCCAGGCGGCGGGAAATCCTTCCCGACCGTCGGCCACGGTGAACAGGCGCCCCAGCTCTGTCGAGGCGTAGATGCAGCGGATGGGCACACCGGGAAAGCGTCTGGCCAGCGTGTCCAGCAGCGGCTGGTCCACCGCCTCTCCGCCCAGCGTGATGCGGGCCAATGGCGGTGCAGCGCCTGACAACAGCAGTACACGCCAGAAGCTGGGTGTAGCGCTGATATGGCTGGCACCGCCGGTTACGGCCAGCCGCACCAGACCTGCGGCGTCCGCCATCGGATCGGCCAGCAACCGCCCGCCTCCTGCCATGGCCGTCAGCAGCACCTGCAACCCCGCGAATCCGCAGGCATCATAGGTCAGCAGCCAGTTGCCACCATCCCCGCCGCGTGTGCCCGTGATCCGCCGCAGAACATCGTCGAATAATCGGGCAATACGCTTTGGTGTGCCCGTGGTGCCCGATGTTTCCAGCAAAAGCGTCCGCCCCGTTGCTTCAACAGTGTCGGGTGCCGACAGGCCGCCGCGCAGCAGGGCAAGTGGTACCTGCCGGTTCCAGGCCGCCAGCAGGCTGGCGGTCAGCCGGGGCAGGTCCTTGCCATCCGCCGACAGTGGGCCATCGGGCAGGCTTCGCGCCATGGCCGACAGGTCGGGCCAAGTCCAGGTCCGGCCACCGGTGATCAGGCGGAATGCGGGATTGACCCAGGATGGGGTGGCGGCGTCTTGCATGGCGCCATCATGCGGCAGGGTGGGGTAGCATTCCAAGGGTTTCAGCCGCTGGCGATGGTGATCCAGGCCCAGATGACCCCGCCAACGAAGCCGATGAGGCCCGCGACGATCACCATGCCCCAGAGGAACTGCTTGAACTCCCCCTGCTTCCAGGCGCTGCGGGCCAGCAGCAACAGGTAGAGTAGGACACCAATGCCGATCCATCCCCAAATACCGGGCATGGCCATCACGCGGCGGCGTAAAGGGCGGCCAGTTCGCCAGCCGTGTTGAACTGCCGGAAGCCCTGACGGAACGGGTCCTTGCCCGTCACCCCCTCCAACGCCACGATCAGGGTGGCAAGATCCAGGCTGTCGAAGGGCAGGGGGCCGTCAAGAAACGCGGTGTCCGCCGTCACGGGGGCCGCTATGGTCTCGCCCTTTTCGGCCAGGATACGGGCGGTTTCGCGGGCGATCAGGTCCAGCATGGTCTGGGTATCGGTCAATGGAAGCTCCCGATCAGGGCGTTGACGCGGCTCGCCGCCTCCACATGCGGCATGTGGCCGGCGCCCGGCAGAAGATGGAGGGGAATACCGGCCGGGATCGAGTGAAAAGGAGGCGGTGGAACGATACTGTCCTGCGCCCCCCAGATCAGCTGCACCGGCACTCTGGGCGCCCAATCGCGGGTTACCAGCCGTTCGGAAAGATCGGCGCGGTTGGCATCCAGCAGCGCCTTGATTGCGGCCCGGTTGGCCGGCACCGACTGGCGCAGCGTCAGGGCGCGGGCCATCGGCTCCACCAGGGGCCCCGGTGCCGCGAACAGCTTGGCCGCGGCCAGCCGCGACTGTTCCAGGTCCGATGCATCGGCCAGACGGTCCAGGAACTGATGGTCCAGATCACTGCCCAGCCCGGCGCAGGCAATCAGAGTGGCACGCCCGACCTTGGCTGGCTGCTGATGGGCCAGCGATAGGGCGATGCGGGCACCCAGCGAATGGCCCACCAGATCGACCTGGGACAGACCCCAGGCATCGATCAGGTCGCCGACCCAGCGGGCCAGATCATCGACATGGCCGGGCCCGACCTCCAGCGTGCTGGACCCATGACCCGGCAGGTCGGGTGCCAGCACAGCCCGGTCAGTGCCGAGCGCTGCCAGGTTGAACTGCCAGGTCAGGGCATCGCCGGCCAGACCATGCAGCAGCACCAGTGGCCGCAGCGTTCCTTCCCCGATACCCAGCCGCCCGCCATTGATCCAGGCGGCCGGACGACCGGCAAGGTCGATCACCTGCCGTCTGATGCGGCTGATGGGTATGGCGGGGCGGGGCAGGGCGGACATGGGGTCAGGCGAGGTCGGCACCGGTCATGGCCAGCAGATCACCAATGGTCTTGGCC
>JAEMSB010000157.1:4792-8842 GCA_016463045.1 Niveispirillum sp. | reverse complement strand
TTCTATCCCGGTGCCGATACCTGGCTGGGGTGCAACAGCGCTGTCCTGCCGGTACCGAAGGGGTGGTCGTACAATGTGACGTTCGGCTACTCGTTCGCACAGCCATCGGTTGCCTTGTGGTGGGTGCCGCTGGTCAATCCGACCGACCCGACGCAATGGGCCGGGAACTGAGCAGCATGAAGAGGCCTGTCGCCCTGTCCTTCCACAAGGAGGGCGGGGGACAGGTCCCCCCTCAATCGTGTCGGGCCTGGGCGAAGGTCGCACCTTCAAGGTCGGCCCCGTCCAGTTTGGCCCCGCGCAGATCGGCGCCGGTAAAGTCGGTTCCCCGCGCGATGGCCCCGCGCAGGTCGGCATTGCGCAGGTCGGCCCCTTGGAATCGCGCACCGGACAGGCGGGTAGGCCAGCGGCGGTCGGGCATATCGGCGCTGACCAGCGGTGTCAGGTTGGCCCCTTGCAGGAAAGCCCCGCCCAGATGGGCGCGTTCCAGGTTGGCGCCGCGCAGATCGGCGCTGCCCATCTGGGTGTCGCGCATGTCGGTGCATTCCAGGTCGGCCATGACCATGCAGGCGTTGGTCCATAGGGAACGACGGGCCAGCGCGTAGGGCATCTTTGCCGCCGTGACATTGCGGCCGCGCATGTCCAGGCCCATCAGGTCGCGACCGCTGAAATCGGCACGCTTGCCGCTGCGCCCCGCCGTCACCACCCAATCGGCATGGGCAGCCAGCAGCACCTCCACCGGTTCGGCCCCGTCCAGGGTGCCGGGTAGCAGGGCGCCCGTGCGCTTCAGGTCGTTCATGGCGTGAGGGTCCAGGATGGCGCCCCGGAAATTCGCCCCCTCGGCCAGGGCATCGCGCAGGATAGCGTCGGTCAGGACCGCACCTGCAAAATCCGCCTCCTGCAATTGCGCGCCCTGAAGATTGGCGCCGTCCAGCATGGCGCCCTTGAAATTGGCCCCGCGCAGATCGGCGCCGCGCAGATCGACATGGCGCAGATTGGCGTCGGTGAAATCCGCCTTCAGCGTGATGGCCCCGTTCATCTTGGAGCCGGAGAAATCGGCATTGTTGGCGATGACGGCGGCCAGGTTGGGGATGCGTCCGTCAAAGGCCTGGGGCAGGGGCTTGCCGCCGCGATAGACGGCCAGCACCGCCTCGCGCACATCGGTGTCGCGCAGTTTGGCCTTGGTCAGGTCGGCGCCGCGCATGGTGATGCCGCGCATGTCGGCCTTGGACAGGTCCGCCTGCTGTAGATTGGCCAGACGCAGGTCGGCAGCGAACAGATTAGCCCCGATCAGCCGTGTCTTCACCATCTGCGCCTGATCGAAGCGCGACCCGGTCAGTTCGGCGCTGCGCAAATCCATGTTGGAGAGGTTGACGCCGCGCAGATCGCACAGCACGAAAATGGCGCGCTGGCCGCCGATGCGGCCCTCCATCAGCTTGACATGACGGCGCAGAGCCTCCAGCAACTCCTCTGTCGAGGGGCGTCGCCAGGTCGGTTCCGCCGGTTGTGCCGCTTCCGCCGTCAAGCCTGCGCTACCTTCCCTATCGCTGGTACGGGATGGGGTTTAGAAACCCCTATCGGCACTATGCCAGAGCTTTATAGGCTTGCACACCAAAGTATGAATGCCAAAGGATCATATCCACAGCTTTTCGTTTTGCTTCGCAGTCGCAAAACAGCGTTGTCAATGGCAGGTTAACTGACAAACTTGCGGGCGTTGGCCACCATGGTGGAATACATGGTGCGGATGAAATCCGTGGGCCGCAGACGGCCCAGCGGGATGTTTTCCGACGCGTAGGTGACCAGCTCCTCCGGCGGTTTCACCGGCACCACTTCCAGCCCCGATTTGCGCAGGGCATCGACCACAGATTTCGCCTGCTTCATGTAATCCTCATTGAAGAAGGACTTGTCGGCGTCCTTGATGGACTGGGCGATGATCTCCTGAATGGACGGCACGCGCGCGTTCCTTAGGGGCTGGAATGAAACTGTGCGGGGGAATTAACCATCAATCCCGGCCCGGCGCAATTCCGGCCCCAACCGACCCGCCACAAACAGGAAGAACATCCGGTAATCGGCGATCAGTGACCAGAGCGGATAGGTGAAGGTGGCGGGCTTGTTATGCTCCACCAGGGCGTGGGACATCCAGGCAAAGAAATATCCCGATAGGGGCATACCGAGCAGCCAGAGCGGCTCCAGCGTGGCGCCGAACATCGCCAGGCAACCCAGGGCGATGGTGCTGCCGACATAGTGGAAACCGCGCGTCACCTTCTTGGAATGTTCGCGCAGATAGAAGGGCCAGAAGGCCTCAAACGTCTGATATTCACGCTGTGCCATGGGTGCAATCCTCCCGCCACATGGGCGCTTAGGTCATTTTCTTGCCATCTCGCTGCCCAACGCATAAGTCAAAGCGTTCGTCGGGGCTTGTCAAGGTGCCGGATGTTGCGCCGCCGCCCCGCTGTTTCATCCTACTGATTTGAGGGCCGGGAAAATGGGTTACAAGGTCGCTGTCGTTGGCGCCACGGGCAATGTCGGCCGGGAAATCCTGCAGACACTGGCTGACCGGAATTTCCCCGTGTCGGAAGTGGTCGCGCTGGCTTCTGAACGCTCCGCCGGCCATGAAGTGTCGTTTGGCGAAGATCAGGTGCTGAAGGTCCGCGACCTCGCCACCTTCGATTTTGCCGGCACGGACTTCGTCCTGTCCTCGCCCGGTGCCAAAATCTCGGCCCAGTTCGCGCCCAAGGCCGCCGCCGCCGGCGCCTGCGTCATCGACAATACCAGCCATTTCCGCATGGACCCGGATGTGCCGCTGGTCGTGCCGGAGGTCAATCCGCACCATCTGGCCGGCTGGCGCAAGAAGGGCATCATCGCCAATCCTAACTGCTCCACCATCCAGATGGTGGTTGCGCTGAAGCCGCTGCATGATCTGGCCAAGATCCGCCGGGTCGTCGTCTCCACCTATCAGTCGGTGTCGGGCGGCGGCAAGGAGGCCATGGACGAGCTGTTCACCCAGACCCGCGCCATCTATGTCAATGACCCGGTGGAAAAGAAGAAGTTCACCAAGCAGATCGCCTTCAACGTCATTCCGCATATCGACAGTTTCATGGACGATGGCATGACGAAGGAAGAGTGGAAGATGGTGGTGGAGACCAAGAAGATCCTGGACCCCGCCATCAAGGTGACGGCCACCGCCGTGCGCGTGCCGGTGTTCATCGGCCATTCGGAATCGGTGAATATCGAGTTCGAGAACCCGATCACGGCAGACGAGGCCCGCAAGGCCCTGCGCGCCGCCCCCGGCATCTCCGTTGTCGACCATCGCGCCGATGAGGGCTATGTCACCCCGGTCGAAATCGCCGGTGAGGACAATGTCTTCATCAGCCGCATCCGCGAGGACAGCACCGTCGAAAACGGTCTGAACCTGTGGATTGTGGCCGACAATCTGCGCAAGGGTGCGGCGCTGAACGCGGTCCAGATCGCCGAAGTGATGATCCGCGACGGGCATATCGGCCCGGCGGATTGATTTCTGCAGGATGAGCGATGCGGCGGCCCCAGTGGCCGCCGTTTTTGTTTTCTGGCGCGGCGCCGCCATCACCCTTCCGTTCCCGCTGGAACAGACCTTGGTCCGGGTGGTGCCATATGGTAGGACGCTGGCCAGCATCGATAACGCCCCGGTATCGGGGCCATGCATAAGGGAATGTGGGAGATGACGAAGCTTGTCCTGATCCGCCATGGTCAGAGCCTGTGGAACCAGTTGGATCTGTTCACGGGCTGGACCGATGTCGACCTGTCGCCGCAGGGCGTGGAGGAGGCCAAGGAGGCCGGCGTCAAGCTCAAGGCGGCGGGCCTGGATTTCGATATCTGCCACACGTCGGTCCTTAAGCGTGCCATCAAGACCAGCAACCTGGCGCTGGAAGCCATGGACCGCATCTGGGTGCCGCAATTCAAGAGCTGGCAGCTGAACGAGCGCCATTATGGCGGTCTGCAGGGCCTGAACAAGACCGAGACTGCGGCCAAGCATGGCGCCGAACAGGTGAAGATCTGGCGCCGTTCCTATGACAT
>JAEMSB010000157.1:0-4782 GCA_016463045.1 Niveispirillum sp. | reverse complement strand
GCCGAAGATGATGAGCGTCTGCCCGATGCCGACCCGCGTTATGCCGACCTGTCCAAGGAACAGCTGCCGCGCACCGAAAGCCTGAAGGATTGCGTGGCCCGCGTGGTGCCGTACTGGACAAACGTGATCGCCCCGCAGGTGAAGGCGGGCAAGCGCGTCCTGGTCGCTGCCCATGGCAACAGCCTGCGCGGTCTGGTCAAGTATCTGTCGAACATGGGCGATGATGAAATCGTCCAGTTCGAAATCCCGACTGGCAAGCCCATCGTTTATGAGCTGGATGCCGATCTGAAGGCGCTGGATCGGTATTTCCTGGATTGAGGTGGACGGGGGTGAGGGCGGGTTACGCCTTCACCCCCGCGAACGGTGCCGCCTTGGCATTCGGGTCCAGCGGCCAGCGGGGGCGGGGGGCGAAGTCCAGGCCATCGGTCAGGCCCAGGCGCAGCCGTTCCAGCCCGGCCCAGGCGATCATGGCGCCATTGTCGGTGCACAGGCCCAAGGGTGGGGCCACGAAATCGAACCGGTGCCGGCGGCACAGGTCGGTTAGGCGGGCGCGCAGCACCTGATTGGCGGCGACCCCGCCGGCGACCACCAGGGTCTTGCCTTCTGGAAATTCCGCTTTGAAATATTTCAGCGCCTTGGTGCAGCGGTCGATCAGACTGTCGCCCACGGCCTGATGGAAGGACGCGGCCAGATCGGCGCGGTCGGCATCCGACAGGGTGCCGCCCAGATTTTCCACATGTCGGCGCACGGCGGTCTTCAGGCCGGAAAAGCTGAAATCGCAATCGGGCCGGCCCTTCATGGGCACAGGCAGGTCGAAGCGGGCAGGGTCGGTCGCGCCTGAAGCTGCCTTTTCCATCAGCGGGCCGCCGGGATAGCCCAGGCCCATGATCTTGGCGGATTTGTCAAACGCCTCGCCCACCGCGTCATCGATGGTGGTGCCCAGGCGGCGGTAACGCCCCACGCCTTCCACCGCCAGCAACTGACAATGCCCGCCCGAGACCAGCAGCAGCAGGAAGGGGAATTTCACCCCATGCGTCAGACGCGCGGTCAGGGCGTGGCCTTCCAGATGGTTGACGGCCATGAAGGGCAGGCCCGTCACGGCGGCCATGGCCTTGGCCGTCATCACCCCCACCATCACCCCGCCAATCAGGCCCGGCCCGGCGGTGGCGGCAATGCCGTCCAGATCGGACAGGCCGACCCCGGCACGCTCCAGCGCCTCGCGCACCAGCCGGTCCAGATGCTGGAGATGGGCGCGCGCCGCGATCTCCGGCACGACGCCGCCATAGGGGCGGTGATCGTCCAACTGGCTCAACACCACATTGGACAGGACATGGCCCGGCCCCTCACCATCATCTTCGACGATGGCGGCGGCGGTTTCATCACAGCTGGTTTCGATGCCAAGGACTTTCATGGGGGCAGAACCTAAGCGTCCGCCGGCCCGGCGGCAAGGGCGGCGGCACATTGCAGCCATGGCGGCTTCGAATATGGCGGGCAGGGAAGCCGTGTTGATTGACAAACCGCACGCCCGTGCTATTCCCGCAAGACCCGTTCTACAGGAGCCAAGCTATGATCCGCGTTCACCACCTGAACATCTCCCGGTCGCTGCGCGTCATCTGGCTGCTGGAGGAACTGGGGGTGCCGTATGAGATCGTGCGCCATCGCCGCAACAAGAAGACCATGCGCGCGCCCGTGGCGCTGCGCGACCTGCATCCGCTGGGCAAGCTGCCCATGGTGGAGGTGGACGGCAAGGTGCTGGTGGAAACCGGCCTGATCATCGAATATCTGCTGGCCTATTACGGCCCGCATCTGGCCCCTGCCGCCGATAATGCCGACGCGCATTGGCGCTATCGCTACTGGATGCATTACGCAGAAGGCTCGCTGATGCCGCAGCTTCTGCTGAAGCTGATCGCCGACAAGATGGGCCTGCTGGCCCTGCCCATCCGCGGCATGGTCAAGGAGCAGGTGACCCTGCATCTGGATTATGTGGAGAAGGAGGCCGGTCGCTCCCCCTGGCTGGCCGGCGATGAATTCAGTGCCGCCGACATCATGATGAGCTTCCCCCTGGAAGTGGCCGTGATGCGCGCCGGGGTGACGGCGGCCACCCACCCCAACATCACCCGCATCCTGTCGGCCATCCAGGCCCGCCCGGCATATCAGCGGGCGGTGGCACAGGCGGGGGATAAGGGTTAACGAACTTTTCATCGGGCCGCTTCCCCCGAAGCCCCGAAAGCGGTATTGAGAAAGGTATGAAAGCTCTTCTCCGCATCGGCACGCGCGGCAGCCCCTTGGCGTTGGCGCAGGCCATTGAGACCCGCGACCGTCTGGCCGCCGCCTTCCCGGAACTGGCGGAGGCGGGGGCGGTCGAGATCGTCACCTTCAAGACCGAAGGCGACCGCATCCTGGACCGCACCTTGAGTGCGGCGGGCGGCAAGGGGCTGTTCACCAAGGAGATCGAGCAGGCTCTGCTGGATGGCTCCGTCGATCTGGCGGTGCATTCCATGAAGGATGTGCCCACGGCCCTGCCGGACGGGCTGGATATCATCTGCTACCTGCCGCGTGAGGATCATCGCGACGCCTGGTTCAGCCCCAAGGCGGCCAGTCTAGATGAGCTGCCGGAGGGCGCGCTGGTCGGTACCGCCAGCCTGCGCCGGCAGGCCATCGTCCTGATGCGCCGGCCCGACCTGCGTATCGCGGCGCTGCGCGGCAATGTGCAGACGCGGCTGCGCAAGCTGGAGGAAGGGCTTGTCGATGCCACCCTGCTGGCCATGGCGGGGTTGAACCGTCTGGGTCTGGTGGACAAGGCGACGGGCGTGCTGTCGGAAGAACAGATGCTGCCGGCGGTGGCGCAGGGGGCCATCGGCATTGAAACCCGCATCGGCGATGATCGCACCAACGCCTATGTCCGCGCGCTGAACTGTGCCGAGACGGAATTGCGGGTGACGGCGGAACGCGGCGTGCTGGCGACCCTGGACGGGTCCTGCCGCACGCCCATCGCGGCCCTGGCCCTGATCAATGGTGATGCCATGTCGTTGAAGGCGCTGGTCATCCGGCCCGATGGGCAGCAATGGTTCATGACGGGCCGCGCCGGGAACAAGGCAGATGCCCTGGCCATGGGCATTGATGCGGGGCAGGAACTGAAATCCAAGCTGCCCGCCGCCTTCTTTGCCGGGATCAACCCTGACGGACCGGTGGTGTGACAGGCGTCCTGGTCACAAGGCCAGAGCCGGGGGCGGCGGAGACGGAAGCGGCGTTGAAGGCGCTGGGTTACTGGCCCGTGATGGCCCCGCTTCTGACCATCCAGCCTGTGCCGGGACCGCCCCTTGACCTGACGGGCTTTGACGCCGTTGCCGTCACCTCCGCCAATGGCCTGCGGGAACTGGCCGCGCGCAGTGCGGAACGCGCCCTTCCACTCTATGCGGTGGGGGAGCGGACGGCATCGTTGGCACGGGAACTGGGCTTTCGGGAGATTTATGCCGCCGGGGGCGATGTCTCCTCCCTTTCCCGCCTGCTGTCGGGCCGGGGTCCACGGGTTCTGCACCTGTCGGGTGAGGATGTGGCCGGGGAACTTTCACCCGCTGAAATTGTTGTCACAAGGATTACCGCCTATCGTGCGGTGCCGGTGGATGATCTGCCCGATGCGGCGGTGACGGCCCTGCGTGAGGGACAGGTGGCCTATGTGGCGCTTTTTTCGCCGCGGACAGCCAGCGTGTTTGTTAGGTTGGCACAAAAGGCCGGGTTGTCGGCGCCCACGGGCGGTCTGACGGCCCTGTGCATTTCGGCTGCGGTTGCGCGCGCCGCCCAGGGGTTCGGTTTCAGCGAAACCCGTGTGGCGGTGCAGCCCGATGCGGCCAGCCTGCTGGCCCTGCTGCCGGCGGTGAAGGGGAGTTGAGGAATGAGCGACAGTGACAAGACGGGCAAAGGCCCCAGCCTGGCCGATCTGGAACGCGAAATCGCGTCCAATGCCCAGAAGCCGGAGGCAAAGCCCGCCACGCCGAAACTGAACCCGGCGCCGGTGGCGGCCCGGCGCAGCGGCGGCGGTGGCCTGCTGGGCGGGACGGCCTTGCTGCTGGCGCTGGGTGCGGCGGGTCTGTCGGGCTATGGCTTCTGGCGCGACTGGACCGCGCCGCCGCCGGCCACTGCCGACCTGTCGCCCCTGGCCCAGCGTCTGAATGAAGTGGAGACGGCGCAGCAGGCGCTGCGCACGTCGCTGGAAACCCTGTCGAAGCGTCAGGATGCGCTGGAACGCCGCCTGTCGGGTGACACAACCATTGTTGCCCGCGAAACCGTGCAGGTGCCGACCGAACAGGGGCCGCAGGGCGGGGTTGATATCTCCGCTACCGAGGCGCTGGCCGACCGGATCGCCGCCCTGGAAGACCGCAAGACCGAGACTGTCGACCTCGGCCCCCTGACCCACCGCGTGCAGACGCTTGAGGAAGTGTCGGCGGAGGTGATCCCGCGCCTGACTATGCTGGAAACCCGCCGGCAGATGGGCGCCGTGGGCGAGGCGCTGATCATCGCCGTGGGGCAGCTGCAGGCAGCGTTGAGTGGTGGACGCCCCTATGCGCGGGAATTGCGGTCGGCGCAGGCGCTGGCCGCCAATGATACCGCACTTCTGGACCTGCTGGCGCCCCTGTCGGCATCGGCGGAAACCGGGCTGGCGGGCGATATTGAACTGCGGGAGAAGTTCCGCCTGCTGGCACCTGCCGTCCTGCGTGCCGACCGCGACCGGGAGGGGGCGGATTGGACCGACCGTGTCCTGGGTCGCCTGACCAGTATCATCAC
>JAEMSB010000156.1:5752-8846 GCA_016463045.1 Niveispirillum sp. | reverse complement strand
TCCTGGTTCTTGAAGCGGCCGGTTTCGTGGTGGATCAGGTCCTTGCCATCCATCGTGAACTTGGCCACGAACTCCACAAACGCCTCGTCAGCGGTCTGACCATCGGCGGTGGAACGCACCTCCAGGCCCGTCCAGATGCTCTTGGACGCCCATTCGGTCACCTGCTCCGCGTCGAAATCATCCTGCGTGCCGGGCAGCAGGGTTTCGCCCAGATACTTGATGTCCTGCTTGGCGAACGCCGTATAGCGCGAACGCATCAGCGCTTCCGGCGTCGGTGCCGGTGTGGTGCGGGCCAGATAGGGGCCGCAGCAGGCATCAAATTCACGACCGCTGTCGCAGGGGCACTTGCTCATTTTGTCACTCGTTCCTGAAAACATGTTTGCTGATGGGCGGGATAGCGCATCATTGCGACCTTCACCAGTGCGCTTATTACAAATCCAATGACAGTTCCCGGCCCGACGCCTCGCTATGGTCGTGCCAGTGGGCGTTGCAGCGGGGTTCGTACAAGTCCGCTTGGCCCAGTTCGACGGTACGGTCGTTGCGGTGCTTCTTGAAGGTCTTGTGCGCTTCATGCCCGCACACGGCGCAGCGGGATTTCAGTTTCCACAGGCCGTCGGCCATGGCGGCCAGGGAGGCGGTCACGGGGAAGGCCCGACCGCGCCAATCCATGTCCAGGCCAGATACGGCAACATCAATGCCCCGGTGCAGCAGGCTGCGTACATCCTCCACCACGTCGCCATGGTAATGCGGATCGACGCAGAACTGCACCTCGTCGATGAAGACGGCTTTGATGCTGTCGGCGATGGCCGGCATGCGGGTGATGGGCATGGCATCGAAGCCGATGCCGTCATGATTGACCACCCGGTTCTCTGCATAACGCACATCAAAAGCCGGCTTCAGCAGCATGATGTGGGAACCGGTGCCGTGCGTGTACCAGATGGCGCGCTTCAGGATCTCTGTGGACTTGCCCGAGAACATGGGTCCGCAGATGACTTCCAGCTTTCCGTAGCGCATGCCTGTTTCCTGTCGATGGGCCGGGGCTTTCCATAGCCGAGTTCACGGCTTCATGCCATGAAAACAGGGGTAGGGCAGTCCCGGTATCGGGATTGCCCCGGCGGTGACTGCCGCCGCGGCACCCCATGGTGCCGTGAGCCAAGCCGCCGTATGGCGGCGCCCGGCGATTAAGGGAACAGAAAGGCCATGGCTGTGGACAGGCATGGATAGCGCAGGGAAGGGGATCATGCGGGGTTGGACCGACGGGTATGTGACGGAGATCGGCTATACCTGCAGCTTCCATGCGGAGCTGCAGCCCTGGCCCATGGCCGATGCCCTGGGGCAGCGGTCGCCCATCCAGCCGGGGAAAGCGTTCGATTATTGTGAACTGGGCTTCGGACAGGGGTTCAGCCTGGCCCTGCTGGCCGCCGCCAACCCGCAGGTGCGGTTCTGGGGTAATGATATCAACCGGGAACATGTGGCCCATGCAAGATGGCTGGCCGATGGGGCGGGCCTGTCGAACCTAACGGTCAGCCCGCTGGGCTTTGCCGATTATGCCGACAGCGACCTTCCCGCCTTTGATGTCGTGGCCCTGCATGGCGTCTGGTCCTGGGTGGGGCCGCAGCAGCGGGCGGAGATCGTGGCCTTTCTGGACCGGCATCTGAAGCCCGGCGGGGTCGTCTATCTCGGCTATAATGTCCTGCCCGGTTGGGCCCAGTATCTGCCGCTACGGGAATTGATGCTGGCGTCGGCGCGGCGTGGGCAGGGGAGTTTGGCTGAGCGTATCACCGGTTCCCTGGCTCTGGCGGAGCGGTTGCGGGCACAGGAGGCAGGGTATTTCCGGGTCAACCCAACGGTGACAACCCGCCTGGATGCTCTTCTGGAACGACCTGTCGATTATCTGGCGCATGAATATTTCAATGAGAGCTGGCACCCGACCTATTTCACGGATCTGGCCCAGGCCCTGACCCCTGCCGGTCTGCGGCTGGCCGCGCAGGCGCGGGCGGCAGACCGGTGGGAGGAGGAGGGGCTGGCGGATGCCATCCTTACCGTTGGGGGGAAGGAGGCAGCCGATGATCCCGATTTCAGGGAGCTGCTGCGCGACTATGTCACCAACCGGCCCTTCCGCCGGGACCTGTTCATCCGGGATGGTGGGGCGGCAGGCCCGGCAGTGCACAGGCGCTGGGCGGCGCTGGGCCATCCGCGTGACCTGCCCCGCCGGGCGACGCCGGCCACGCGGCCCCTGGAGGTCCCTTTTGATGCGGCGCACGCCATACTGACGGCGTTACAGGCGGGGCCGATGGATGAGGCCGCCCTGTTGGCGCAGGTTGAGGGGGAGGGGCCGGCGGCGTTAGTGGCCCTGAAGGCGCTGGACCTGATCGCACCGGCCCTGCCGCCTGATGGCGCTGATCTGCGGCGGGACGCTTGCGCGCGGCTGAACGCAATGCTGCTGACGGATGCCGTATCGGCAGACCGCATGCCGGCCTTGG
Organism: Niveispirillum sp.; assembly: GCA_016463045.1. Taxonomy (GTDB): domain Bacteria; phylum Pseudomonadota; class Alphaproteobacteria; order Azospirillales; family Azospirillaceae; genus Niveispirillum. The sequence goes on along the minus strand of JAEMSB010000156.1, from coordinate 6,363 downwards.
CCAGCCCCGTGACGGGTGGCGGCGTAGCGGTCGACAGGCTGGGCAAGCTGTTCCTGGCGGCGATGCAGCAGGGGAAGGAGCCGGTGATGCATGCCTTCACGACGTTGGAAGCGTTGGGTCAGCGGGTGCTGCGTGATGGCAAGCCGATTACGAATGCGGAGCGGCACAAGGCCGAACTGGCCGAGCGGTGGGAATCCTTTGCCCGGCGTCGGCTGCCGGTACTGCACGCTTTGGGTGCGGTGCCGTAAACCGAAGGGCGGCCTTGCGGAGATTTCGAGGAAATCCAAAGGAAGGGAGTGGAAATTTCTGCGGTTGCAGTGCACCATCTTCCTGCGCCCAGTCCGCTTGGTTCCCTGCGATGGAGAGATAGCCCCATGCCGCGCAAATCCGCCAAGTCCGAAGCCCTTTCCGTTCCCGAGAATGAAACCGTTCCGGCCCCGCCGCCGGTGAAGAAAGCCAAGGCCCCGGCCAAGCCCCGTGCCAAGAAGGCCGATCCAGCCCCCGTGGCCGCAGCGGCCATCGCGGTGGAGCCGACCACCGATCAGGTCGCCGAAGAAGCCTATCTACTGTGGCTGTCGGAAGGGCAGCCGCCGGGCCGTGATGTCGAACAT
>JAEMSB010000156.1:0-5742 GCA_016463045.1 Niveispirillum sp. | reverse complement strand
GAACAGATCGTCCGCAGCCGCCTGTCACTGCTGTCGGCGGCGGTTCATTCCGCCTGATCCTGACCTTCCAGCCGATCATGAAGCCCCCGCCCACCGGCGGGGGCTTTTGTTTTGGTACCCGGCCATCCTTGCCGTTTCCGGATTTTTCCATCCGGCAGATTCTGCCCAGGGGTCATATCGACCGCCCTGAAATCTGCGCAAACCCTTGTAAATCCTCACAACGTCAAAGTTGGCCCGCCTGTTGCAGATGACAGGGCGGGCCGGTCATGGGGATCGGTCCTGGCATTTCGCCGGTACAAGGGACCCGTCCGATGACCAGCCTGTTTGGCGTCCTCAACAACTCAAGCAACGGCCTGCGCCTGATCCAAGGGCAGCTGGGGCTGGTTGCCGAGAACGTGGCAAAGGCGGATGACCCCAACCGGTCCCGGCACTCGCTGGAGCAGACTTCCGATAACCAGGGCAATGCCAGCATTGCCCAGTACAAGCGCCAAGTGGATGTGGCGCTGCGCGTGCAGTTGGAACAGACCATTTCCGAGGAATCCGGGGCGGCAACGACCGCCGACTACATGCGCAAGGCTACCGATCTGTTGGGCACGACGGCGGGCAAGCCACCGGTCACCGATGCCCTGGAAAGATTTGAAACCGCCTGGAAGGAATTGGCCGCCACCCCGGAAAGCACGGTCGCCAAGGGCCAGATCGTTGTCCATGGTGAAGATCTGGCGCGTGAGCTGCGTCGCCTGAACGACGGTATCGGCAGTATTGAAAAGCAGTTGGATACCGATATCAACCAGTCGGTTGAGAAGCTGAATTCGGCTCTGTCCTCCATTGATCAGCTGAACACCAACATCCTGGTGACGCGCGGTGCCGGTGATCCGACCATGGAGATGGAGGATCGCCGCGATGCCCTGGTACGCGAAGTGGCCGGGATGATGAGCATCCGCACCGTGGAGCGGGCGGACGGCAAGCTGTCGATCTTCACGACATCAGGCGTATCCCTGCTGGATGCTGCACCGGTGAAGTTCACCTATGACAATGGCCAACTGCGTTCGTCGGCATCCGACCGTGACCTGACGGGCATGGTGCGTGATGGCAAGCTGGGTGCCCTGCTGGAGCTGCGGAACGACGGCTCGGTGCAGGACCCGCCGCAGCCCGCATCCAACCTTCCCGGCGCCGAGATTTTGCGCAAGCTGCGCTCGCAGACCCAGGCCATTGCCGAAGCGTTCCTGGGATCGACCAAGCCGGGCGAGCCGACCAGCTTCGCTGACGCTTATAACAGCGCCAACCCGGTCGAGAATGGGGAATTGCCGAACCGGTTCTTTATCGGCACCGGCGCCGGCAATATCGAGATCAATCCTGGCCTGCTGTCGGGCGACTATACCGTGAAGGCCAGTGCCGCAGCGGGTGTGGCTGAAGCGATGAACGCCGCTGGCCGCACCATGAATGCCGATGGGTTGCGGGCCACGGGCCTGTCCTACAGCTCCATGGTCTCCACCGTTGTCGCGCAGTGGAGCAGCAACCAGAAGGTTGCCAGCGAGCAGGCCACCATCGCCACCGATTTCAAGGCGCAGCTGGAAGGCCGGTACAAGAACAATACCGGCGTCAACATGGATGAAGAGATCGCCATGTTGCAGGTGCTCCAGCGCAACTACTCCGCCGCCGCCCGCGTGATGCAGACGGTCAACAATATGTTGGATGCCATCGAGGGGATCGTCAGATGACCCGCATCAGCAGCTATGGCAGCTATATCAACACTATCCGCACACTCACGGGCGGGCAGTCGGCGATCGACGATCTCTCGACTCAGCTCAATACGGGCAAGAAGTCGCAGGATGTGGCCTTCTTCGGCACGCAGTCTCAGCGCCTTCTGGACCTGAAATCGGAGCTGGTGCGCCGTCAGGCCTATTCCCAGACCATCGACCAGACGATGACCCGCGTGAAGTCCTACGACACGCTGATGGACCGTATGGCCGACATGGCGTCGGAATTGTCCAGCACCACTCGCCTGCCGCAGGGGCCTGGTGCCACGCGCATCAGCAGCGTCACCAACCAGTCCGCAGGCGCCATGAAGGTGTCTGTGGACGATATCAACAGCAAGTTCAAGGCCGAGGCCACCTACACCATCTCTGCCGTCCCCAGCCAGACCGGGCCGAAGGGCAGCTTCGACATCACCGTCACCGACGGGCTGGGTGGCCGAGCCGTCAATACCGTCAACATGAAGCAGGTGCCGCCGCAGGTGGACGCTGACCGTTTCATCATTTCCGGTGGCCCCGGCGATGGCGCCGTCATCAAGCTGAATATCGAGAGCCTGGAAGGGTCGGGCATTTCGTCCTTCGATGTCTCCTGGCCCGACATGGCCTCGACGCGCGAAGTGATCCGCGGCATGACCGTGGAACTGGAATCCCTGCTGAACGAACGGGTCGGCGACCGCTACCTGTTCTCTGGCTCCCGCTACAATACCAAGCCGGTGGACGATATCGTTGCGGCCAAGCAGATCACCCGCACCACCTTGGTGGGCGAGCGTGGGGACGCTGGCGAAACCTACGAGATGATCCTGAATGGCAAGCGTTTCACTTATGTCACGACGGGGAACGAAAAGTCGCTGGACGAGGTGTTTTCCAACGATACCGGCACCGGCCTGGTCGACCAGATCCGTCAGTTCAGCGACCCGCCCTTCAATGTGACCTTGTCGGTCTCCAATGGGATCGTCACTGCCACAGCGAATGACGTGAAGGAAAAGTTCACGCTGACCAGCCGTGTCTATGACAATGGCACGCACGAGAATGTGGTGCTGGCTGCACCTGACGCTGTTGATGCTTCCCAGGCGCCCTACACAGTGCAGGAAGCCAGCGAGACACAGCGGCAGATCGACAATGTGAAGTTCCATGGCACGGAAGCCGATGTGGGCGATGTGTTCAACATCTCCATCGGTTCTCGCACCATCGTGCAGAACGAAAATGCGCCGCCGCAGGTGATCATCGCCGGGCCGACGAAATATTCCTATGCCATCAGCCCCAGTGACACCGACATCCTGCGGGGCAACGCACCGCTGCCGACCGATGCGCCCGGGCAGGTGCCGTCCTACACTGCCCCCACCTCCATGTCGAACTGGGTGGCGCAGCGGATGGCGGTGCAGATCAATGCCGATCCTGCCACCTCGGTGGTGGCCAGCATTGATCCCGCAGACGATACCAAGCTGATCTTCACCGCCAAGGATGTGAACAGCCAGTTTCAGACGACAGCCGATATCAACAATGCTGGCAACCAGACGCGGCTGATCACCAACGACCTGCCGCCCTTGGCAGAGCAGGATACGTTTGAAGGCATCGTCAATCCGCCGGGATTGCCCTTCTACGATACCGATTTTGCGAAGTCGCGCGAGGTTTCGGCGGCCTATGACATTGCGAAGCTGCAGGTCGATGACGGGCTCAGCGTCAATTACGGTGTCAGCAGCAACGATCCCGCCATCCAGAAGCTTGTCAGCGGCCTGCGTCGCCTGACCGCCGCCATCAACCGACCCGGCGACTACGGCAAGCTGATGGAGGAAGGCCGTAATCTTCTGACCGATGCGCAGAACCAGCTGCGCGGTGTCCATTCCCGCGTCGTCAATGCGGCGGCCACCATGGACAACACGCAGAGCCGTCACCAGGAAGCGATCGCCAAGGCCCAAGGCGAATTGGCCAATATCGAAGGCATCGACCAGAACGACGTGGCCGTCCGCCTGCAGTCCGCAATGTCCACTCAGCAGGCCAGCTACACCATCACCGGTCGCATGCAATCCCTGTCCCTCATCAACTTTCTTGCCTGAACCCGATCCATCAGAAGGAGAACCGAGAAATGAATGCCTTCTCACCCCCCAATGGCTTTACCGCCGCCCCCGCTCCTACCAGCGCGCCTGGCAGCGACGAGGCCATCCGCACGCGCCTCTTCGATCAGTTCAACGCTTTCTGGGTGAATGCCGCCCGTGAGGGTGTCCCCTATGACATGATCGGCACCATGTCCGTCACGGCAGCCGTCTATGGCCTTCTGGCCAAACATGGCGTGGGCACGACGGCTGAATTCCTGGAAGGAATGGCCAATGATGTGCGCACGGGCATGTTCGCTATCCCGCCGCGTCCAAATTGATCGGTTGTGACGGCGCTTCTGTCACGTCGTTTCATTGTTGCGAGTGCCCAAGGGGGCCGGTCCATCCGCCGATGGATCGGCCCCTTCTCTGTCCGCACGGCCCCCGGCAAAAGACACCGCTACCCCGGCAGAATCCGCCCAGTAGCATCTTCTACCCCGGAAAGGGGCAGGGAATGCCCATCAGGTGGATTTAAAAAAGCCAATTAAATCAGTAATTTAGAAATTTTCCGAAAGTTGGCATCGAACTTGCTCAGTAGGCCACGACACGCCATCACTCCAACGGGAGCCCTTCCATGAGCATCTTCGGATCCTTGACCACCGGCATCTCTGGCCTTCAGGCACAGGCCGCCGCCCTTGGTCACATCTCGGACAATATCGCCAACGCCCGCACCACGGGTTACAAGCGCGTCGACACCGCTTTCACGAACCTGGTGCTGCAATCCAATGCTCGTGTGCACAATCCCGGTGGTGTGGTGGCACGCCCCAGCTATGCCAACAGCGTGGCCGGCAATATCGAAACGGTCGATCGCACGACGAACCTCGCCATCCGTGGCCAGGGCTTCTTCAATGTCAGCCGCCTGACGGAAGTGAACGGCACCTCGGTGCCGACCGGCGAGCGCTACTATACCCGTGACGGTTCCTTCGAACTGAACGACGAGCGCATCCTGGTCAACCGCTCCGGCTTTGCGCTGAACGGCTATATCTACAGCGAGGCAACGAACTCCTTCTCGACCTCCGCCACGCCCATCCAGGTCACGGCTGACATTGACAGCCCGGTTCCGACCAAGTCGATTGAGCTGCGTGCGAACCTGCCGACCGATCCGACGCCGGGCCAGCCGATTCAGCCGACGACGATCCAGATTTTTGACAGCACGGGCAAGCCGCGCGACATCACCCTGGGTTGGCGTCCGGGTCAGGTGGACGGTGCCTGGCGCCTGTCCGTCGATACGCCGGGCGCTGTCGGCAGCCTGCCGCTGTCTGGCAACCTGGATGGCTTCCCGGTCTCGGCCCAGTCCACCTCACTGACCCAGGGCATCACGCCCCGCAAGCAGATCGAGGAAGTGCAGTTCACGTCGCCTAATGGCGACGGCGCCTTTAAGATCGGCGATACCTATCGCGTTTCGATCAATGGCGTGGAGTTCACCGAGACGGTGACCACCACCAACTCTTCGCAGTTGTCCAATCTAACCGGTGTCGCCCAGTCTCTGGCCGACAAGATCAACGGCGCCGTGCCGCCGGTCGGTGTGACCGCCAACGTTTCCAATGGCCGTCTGCGCATCTCCGCTACCACAGCGGGCGATGACTTCACCTTGACGACCAACGTCAACAATGCCACGCCGACCGTCAACACCGCCAATGCCCCGGTTACGACCGCGGCGACCAGCACGCAGCAGCAGCAGTCCGTGATCACCTTCGCCGGCAGTTCGGTTGATATCGGTGACGAATTCACGCTGAATGTCGATAATAACAGCACCCAGACCTACACCGTGAAGGTGACGGCGGCCAATATTGGTCAGCTCAAGGACCTGAACGGTGTCGTGACGGCGCTGGCCGCACAGGTGAATGCCAACTCCTCCACGGAGAAGGTCATCGCCTCGGTGACGGGAAACACGCTGACCC
>JAEMSB010000155.1 GCA_016463045.1 Niveispirillum sp. | reverse complement strand
CTTCCCGCACCGCCTCGGCATTTGCGTCCAAACCGGCAAGGATGGTCGGCTGAAAGAACGATCCGTCCTGCGGCCCGGCGGCACGCCCCCCGCCTGTCACCAGGGTTGCACCCGCCGCCACCGTGCGCCCGACAATGCCGTGGATGCGGTCAAGCTGCGGATGGCTGATGATCGGGGACAGGGTACCGGCAGGGTCCCATGTCGGGGCCGGGTTCAGGGCGCGGAACCGGGCGGTGATCAGGTCCACCACCTGTCCAGCAACGCATTCCTGTACGATCAGACGCGACCCCGCCACACAGACCTGACCGGCATTCAGCGTAATGGCGCGGGCCACAATGGCCGCCGTCTTCTCCATATCCGGGCAGTCCGCAAACACCAGTTGCGGGCTTTTTCCCCCAAGTTCCAGGGTGACCGGCTTTGGCCCTGTCTCCGCACAGGCCGTCATGATGGCGGCACCGGTACGGGTGGAGCCGGTGAAGGTCACCTTGGCGACAAGCGGATGCCGGCAAAGCGTGTCGCCGACCGACCTTCCATCTCCCTGCACAATATTGAAGATACCGGGCGGCAGCCCCGCCTCAATCGCCAGTTCCGCGACCCGGACAATGGAAAACGGCGTCATCTCCGACGGTTTCAACACCACGGAATTCCCCGCCGCCACCGCCGGGGCCACCTTCCACATCGCCATGACGATGGGCAGGTTCCAGGGGGCAACCGCCGCCACCACACCATAGGGTTCGGTGATGGTCAGTCCTAGCTTGTCCGGCGTGGTCGCCGCGACCTCTCCCCCCACCTTGTCCGCGAATTCCGCATAGAAACGGATGCATTCCGCCGAATAGGGGATGTCCCAGGCCGTTGCCTCGGCAATGGTGCGGGTGGACCCAACCGCCTCCAGCGCGGCCAATTCCGCCACATGTGCATCCAGAAGGTCTGCCCAGCGGCGCAGAACCCGCATACGCTGACGCGGATCGGCCTTGGCCCAGCCGCTGTTCCGATAGGCGTCATAGGCGCCCTGGACAGCAGCATCCACCTGTGTCTGACCGGCGCTGTCCAGCTGTGCATAAACCTGTCCGTCCGACGGGCGGCGCACGGGGATTTCGGCACCGACACCGGCTACGCGGGTGCCATTGATGAAGTTGGATGCGGCGGGCAGGGTCAGGCTGTTGGGGTCAAAGGCGCTCACGAACGGCAACTCCGGCTGGCATTCCATATGCGCCATGGATAATCCCGATGGCACGGCATTTGGTCGGGATCACCCGGAAGAGCCACGCCACAATCTTCCGAAATCACCCCCATCCCGGCAGCGAATGCCATGCGCCCACGCTTAATATGCCCGCATGACAGCTGGGTTTGCGCCCACGGCAGTTCATGCCGCCGCAAACCGGTATCTGAGGGGATGATGTGATGGAAAAACCGACCCGGCCCGCCGTGAATTTGCGGGCGATGACCGAGGCGGACCTGGAACAGGCCCATGCCCTGTCGCGCGAACTGAACTGGCCGCACCGTATGGAAGACTGGCAGTTCTTTCTGGAATTCGGTCAGGGGCTGGTCGCGGAACGGGATGGGGCCGTGATCGGCACCGCCATGTGCTGGCTGTTCGGTGAACAGGCGGGCACGCTGGGCATGGTCATCGTTTCACCGGCGGCACAGGGGCTGGGCATCGGTCGCCGGCTGATGGCCGGTGTCATGGAGATCCTGGGCGACCGCACCATCATGCTGCACGCCACGCCGGAGGGGTTGCCGCTTTATGAAAGCCTGGGCTTCAAGCCTGTCGGCGATGTTCTGCAGCACCAGGGCACAGCCTTCTCCGTTCCCTTGCCCGACCTTCTGCCCGATGAACGGGTCCGTCCCATGGGGCAGCGGGACATGGAGATCATTCCCGAACTGGACGCCCGCGCCACCGGCATGGACCGCCGCCGCCTGATCGACACCATGGATAAAAGTGCGCTTGGCGTCATGCTGACGCGCGAGCATGAGGTGGCGGGCTTCGCATTGTTCCGCAAATTCGGGCGCGGCTACGTAGTCGGCCCCACGGTAGCCCCCGACCTGGGCGGTGCCAAGGCCCTGATCTCCCACTGGCTGGGCACCAATGCCGGCATGTTCTGTCGCGTGGACGTGACGGAGGCAAGCGGCCTCTCCCCCTGGCTGGATGAGTTGGGCCTGCAATGTGTCGGCCGCGTCACCCGCATGATCCGGGGCTCGCCGCCGGCCCGCGATCCGGATTTCCACACCTTCTCCCTTGTCACCCAGGCGCTGGGGTAACCATGACGCTGACCCTTTCCGATCCCGGTCTTTTCCGTCAGTCCGCCTTCATCGGCGGTGAATGGCGTCAGGCCGGCAACCTGTCCATGCTGGCGGTGGACAATCCCGCCGACGGCTCCATCATCGGCAGCGTGCCCGACTGCGATGCTTCGGATACCGAACAAGCCATTGCCGCCGCCAATGCCGCCTGGCCAGCTTGGCGGGCGTTGACGGCGGGTGCCCGCGCCGACCTGCTGGAGCGCTGGCACGCCCTGATCCTGGCCCATATCGACGATCTGGCCCGGATCATGACGGCGGAACAGGGCAAGCCCCTGGCAGAGGCCACCGGCGAAATCCGCTATGCCGCCACCTTCGTGAAATGGTTCGCGGGTGAGGGGCGGCGCATCTATGGCGGGATGATCCCCGCCCCCGATGCCGATCGCCGCATCCTGACCTGGAAGGAACCGGTGGGCGTCTCGGCGATCATTACGCCCTGGAACTTCCCCGCCGCGATGATCACCCGCAAATGCGCGCCGGCCCTGGCCGCCGGCTGTCCGGTGGTGATCAAGCCGTCGGACCTGACGCCCTTCACCGCCCTGGCCCTGGCCGTGCTGGCCGAACGGGCTGGTATTCCGGCGGGCGTGTTCAATGTCGTCACGGGTCGGCCCACGGGAATCGGTGCTACCCTGACCGGCTCCCCGCTGGTGCGTAAGCTGTCCTTCACGGGTTCCACCCGCATCGGTGCGCTGCTGATGGGCCAGTGCGCCGATAGTGTGAAGCGTCTGTCGCTGGAACTGGGCGGCAATGCCCCGCTCATCGTGTTCGACGATGCCGACCTGGACATTGCCGTCGCCGCCACCATGGCCAGCAAGTTCCGAAATGCCGGCCAGACCTGTGTCTGCGCCAACCGCATCCTGGTGCAGGATAGCGTCTATGAAAGGTTCGCGGACAAGCTGGCCGCTGCCGTCGCGGCCCTGCGCGTCGGCCCCGGCTTCACGCCCGGCACGACCATTGGCCCCCTGATCAACGATGCCGCCGTGGCCAAGGTCAACGCCCATATCGATGATGCGCTGTCCAAGGGCGCCAAGGTCTTTGCCCAGGCGGATGGCCCCGGTACTGGCCGCTTCGCCACCCCCACCATCCTGACCGGGGCCAGCACCGACATGCGGCTGGCCTCGGAGGAGACGTTCGGTCCCGTCGCCCCGCTGTTCCGGTTCACGGATGAGCGGGAGGCGCTGAACATTGCCAATGCTACGCCGTTCGGCCTTGCCGCCTATTTCTACACCGAGAACCTTCACCGCGCCTTCCGCGTGGCCGAGGGTCTGGAGGCCGGTATGGTGGCGCTGAATACCGGCTCCATCGCCATGGAGATGGCACCCTTCGGCGGAATCAAGCAATCCGGCCTGGGGCGTGAGGGCGGGCCGACCGGTATCGAGGAATATCTGGAAACCAAGGCCTTCCATATTGGCGGCCTGAAACTGCATGAGGCGCTGTAACCATGGCCCGCACCTATAAGATCGCCGTGATTCCGGGCGACGGTATCGGCAATGAAGTGATGCCCGAGGGTATCCGCGTCCTGGAAAAGGCCGCCCGCCTGTTCGGCTTCAATATCGAACAGCAATGGCACGATTTCGCGCATTGCGATTACTATCTGAAGCATGGCCGCATGATGCCGGAGGACTGGAAGGCGCAGATAGGCAAGCCTGATGCCATCTTCTTTGGCGCCGTCGGCTGGCCCGCCAAGGTGCCCGACCATATCTCGCTCTGGCAGTCGCTTCTGCAGTTCCGACGCGAATATGACCAGTATGTCAATCTGCGCCCCGTGCGCCTGATGCCAGGCGTTCCTTGCCCGCTGGCGGGCCGCAAGCCGGGCGATATTGATTTTTGGATCGTTCGGGAGAATACGGAGGGTGAATATTCCTCGGTCGGCGGCACCATGTTCCCCGGCACCGACCGCGAGGTGGTGATCCAGGAAACGGTGATGACGCGGGTGGGAGTTGACCGTGTCCTGCGTTACGCCTTCGAACTGGCCAACAGCCGGCCCAACCGACACCTGACGTCGGCCACCAAATCCAACGGCATCGCCGTCACAATGCCCTATTGGGATGCCCGTGTGGAGGCGATGGCCGCCAATTATCCCGACGTGCGTTGGGACAAGTACCATATCGACATCCTGACGGCGCAGTTCGTGCTGAACCCCGACCGGTTCGATGTGGTGGTGGGGTCCAACCTGTTTGGCGACATCCTGTCCGATCTGGGGCCGGCCTGCACCGGCACCATCGGCATCGCGCCATCGGGTAATATCAACCCCGACCGCACCGGCCCGTCCCTGTTCGAACCGGTCCATGGTTCGGCCCCCGATATTGCCGGCCAGGGCATCGCCAACCCGGTGGGTCAGATCTGGTCGGCGGCCATGATGCTGGAACATCTGGGCGAGACGCAGGCCGCATCCGAGATTGTGGCCGCTATCGAACGGGTCCTGGCCGAACCGTCCCTGCGCACCCGCGACCTGAAAGGCACCGCCGATACAGGTACCTGCGGCAAGGCGGTGGAAGAGGCGCTGGGGTGATTTAAACTACCCCTTCGACGGCGTTGTTGCGGTTCTACCGGAGCAACGCCGTCGTGCCCTATGCCACCTTCGCGGTTGCCGCCCGTCGTGATAGCAGACGAAGTGCCAGCATCGACAGGACGACGCCCAGGCCCAGCCAATAGAGCGGTCCCTGCCCCAGGCGTTTGCCCATACTGACGGCAAAGGATGCCCAGACATACCAGCCGCCGATCAGGTGTAGCCAGCCCCAGGCCTTGGGCCCCAGCAGCCGCACCATCCGGTCGAAGGATGTAAGCGTCATCGCCAAGATCAGCAGATAGGCACCGCCGCCCGCGATCACCGTCATCCGGTTGGTCAATTGCTGGAACAGCGCATAATCCAGATCCATAAGGGCGATGATGCCGAACAGATGGATCAGATGCGACACGGCGAACGACACACCCAGATAGCGCCGCTGCCGCCGCAGCCAGCGTGTCGCCGGTGAGGGCGACAGGCGCACAAGGCTGGACGCCGTGAAGGCCAGCCCGAACAGCAGCAGCGATGTCCAAGCCGTCAGCTGGATCACCCAGCGCGCCTGATGCACCGGATCAGGTGCCATCTGCACCATGACGGCGGACAACAGCACAAGCACCGCTGTGATACCCGCCGTCAGCGCCCATCCGTTGAAAAACGATCCCTTCAAGACACCCCCCTTTTCTCTTCCCCTCATCACCGGGAAACCGGTGAAGAAGCGGAGAAGACTTCTATCCACACTCATTTATTGTTAACTATGTCTTCCCGATGGCGTTACCCCGGTTGATACGCATGACCACGACCAGCCCCGCTCTTGAAATTCGCGGCCTTCGTAAATCCTACGGAGAGAAGGAGGCGGTCAAGGGCATTGATCTGACCATCCAGCCGGGCGAATTCTACGGCCTTCTGGGTCCCAATGGTGCGGGCAAGACCACGACACTAAAAATGGTTGTCGGCCTGTTGACCCCGACATCGGGCGGCATCAGCGTGTTTGGCGTGGATAATCAGCGTGATCCTGTGGCCGCCAAGCGCCAGACCGCCTGGTTGCCGGATGAGCCGATGCTGTATGACAAGCTGACGCCGCTGGAATATCTGGAATTCGTGGCGGGCCTTTGGGGCATTGACGCCCGCACCGCCGCATCGCGGGCAGATGAACTGCTGACCCGCCTGGAACTGCACGAACACCGCAATGAACGCTGCGAGGGTTTCTCGCGCGGCATGAAGCAAAAGGCGGCATTGGCCGGCGCCCTGATCCATGATCCGCGCCTGCTGATCCTTGATGAACCGTTGACGGGCCTGGATGCCGCCATCGCGCGGCAGGTGAAGGATCTGCTGGCCGAACGGGCCAGGGCCGGCTGCACCATCATCCTGACCACTCATATCATGGAGGTTGCGGAACGGCTGGTGGACCGTATCGGCATCATCCAGCATGGGCAGTTGCTGGCCGAGGGTACTCTGGCAGAGCTACGGCAGAAGCATGGCCGCGACGGTGCCTCGCTGGAAGAACTGTTCCTCGATCTCGTCTCGGGCAAGGCGGTGGCCGCATGATCGCCCTGACACCGGGCAGCATGCCCTGGCTGCTGCGACATGAATTGCGGCTGGCGTTCCGGACAAAGAAGACGGGGCCCTGGGCCTGGGCTATTCTGATTGTCGGCATCCTGTTCATGCACGGTATCGGGTTTCTTTCCGCCTTTGGGTTCGGAAAGATGAAACTGGCGCCAGAGAATGTGCAGATGGTCTTTGGCGGCATCGGCCTGTTCAGCATGGCCATCATGCTGTCGGTTTCGATGCAGTTGACGGTCAACTCCATCTACACGCGCGGGGACATGGACCTGCTTCTGTCCTCGCCCCTGCGGCCCGGCGCCATCCTGCCAATCCGGCTGCTGGCCATCGCCCTGGCGGTGATGGGCACGACCCTGGCCATGGCCGCCTGTTTCATGAACCCCAGCGCCATCATGATCTCGGCGCGCTGGCTTATCGGCTATGTCACCCTGCCGGCCCTGTGCCTGCTGACGGTCACCGTCTCCTTCCTGATCGTGCTCGGGCTGGTCAAGATGATCGGGGCGCGGCGGGCGCGGACGGTGGCCCAGGTTCTGGGCGGGGTCATCGGTATCGGTGCGGCCCTGGCGGCTCAGATCCCCAACATGAACAACACCGCCGATCAGGCGACGAAGGCCAAGAATTTCCAGGCAATGGCCGCTATGGCCGATAATCCCGCCATGGCGCCGATCCGCTGGTTCGGGGCGGCCATTACGGGGGAGACAGGGCCGTTTCTGCTGCTGACCCTGCTGTCATTCGGCGGGTTCCTGCTGGTGACGACATTGCTGGGGCCGGCCTTCGTGCGCAGCGTCAACGCCGCCGCCGGCACCGACCTGACGGCCCGGCGCAAGGGCGGCAATGACACGCGCCCGCTCTCCATGCATCTACGTGGCGTGACCGGTTCCATCCTGTGGAAGGAATGGCGCCTCATCCTGCGCGACCCCAGCCTGTTGACGCAGGTCGCCTCCATCCTTCTGGTCGCCGCCCCCATCGTACTGCCCAGCATGGGCAAAAGCATCAGCACCGCATCAGGGGAGGTCATGGCCGTGGGCTGGATGGGCGTTGTGCCGGTTGCCGGCCTGCTGGCCGGTGCCCTCGTCTGGCTGGCTTTCGCGGGCGAGGATGCGCCCGACCTGCTGGGCACCGCCCCGGTCAGCGCACGGCGCATGCTGCGTGACCGGTTGCTGGCCGCCGCCGTCCCGTCCCTGATTATCGCGACAGCGGTCAGTTTGTATGTGATCACACAAACGCCCTGGTCCGGCCTGATCCTCTGGCTGATCTGCCTGCTGTCGGTCAGCCTCTATTTGCTGATGGATATGCGGCAGGGACCGGTACTGGGGGGGCGGAAGGCCTTCCAGAAGCGGTATCAAAGCAACATGATCGCCCTGTTTGGCGAGATGCTGCTGGGCTTTGCCCTGTTCGGCCTGGGCTGGCTGACCCTGAAATTCTTGGCCCCGTTCTGGGCGATCCCGCTGCTTCTGGTGGCGAATGCCGGTGCGCTTGCCGGGTTGCTACTGCAAAGGCGCGGGGAAGGTTGAGGAGAGGCGGGCGGTGCCGTACTGGTCCGCCCGCCATCCCTGTCACAGGTTACGGGCGATCACCAGACGCTGGATATCGCTGGTGCCTTCATAAATCTGACAGACACGGACATCACGGTAGATGCGCTCCACCGGGAAATCCTCGACATAGCCATAGCCGCCGAAGGTCTGGATGGCGTCGGAACAGACACGTTCGGCCATTTCCGACGCAAACAGCTTGGCCATCGACGCTTCCTTCAGGCAGGCCTGTCCCGCACCGCGCAGAGATGCGGCATGCAGCACCAGTTGCCGCGCCGCCTCGATCCGGGTCGCCATATCGGCCAAACGGAAAGACACGGCCTGATGGTCGATGATGGCAACCCCCATGGAGGTCCGGTCACGGGCATAATCGCGCGCCGCCTCGAACGCTGCTTGCGCCATGCCGACGGCCTGTGCCGCAATGCCGATGCGTCCGCCTTCCAGATTGGCAAGGGCGATACGGTATCCCTCCCCCGGATTGCCCAGCATGGAAGAGGCCGGTACGCGCGCATCCTCCAGCAGGATCTGCGCCGTGTCGGAACTGCGCTGACCCAGCTTATGTTCCAGCCGGGCCACCTTGTATCCCGGATTGTCGGTGGGCACCAGGAAGGCGGAAATCCCCTTCTTGCCCGCCGCCGGATCGGTGACGGCAAAGACCAGGGCAACGCCGGCATTCTGGCCATTGGTGATGAACTGCTTGGCACCATTCAGCACATAATGGTCGCCATCCTTGACCGCCCGCGTCTTCAACGCCGACGCATCCGATCCCGCCTGCGGTTCCGTCAGGCAGAAGGCGCCCAGCATCCGGCCCGATGCCATAGCACGCAGATAGCGTTCCTTCTGCTCAGCATTGCCGAATTTCAGGATGGGGGCACAGCCGACGGAATTGTGAACGCTCATGATGGTGGATATGGCGCCGTCGCCCGCCGCGATCTCCTCAATCGCCAGGGCATAGG
>JAEMSB010000154.1 GCA_016463045.1 Niveispirillum sp. | reverse complement strand
GTGTGACCGGTGCCCCCCTCCTGAATGGAGTGCGGAATTTCACCAACGGCGGAGGCCAGCACCGGCAGACCCGCCGTCATAGCCTCATGCGCGGCGATACAGAATCCTTCCGACCGGGAGGGCTGAAGATAAAGGTGCAGCCCCGCCAGAAAGTCGCCTGGGCGTTCAACATATCCCGGCAGCAGAATATCCGCGATCCTGGTTTGCCTTGCCATCGCCTCAAGCCGTGCGCGTTCCTCTCCCTCTCCGGCCAGGGTCAGACGGATGGGGCAGGGCGGGCGAAAGCCCTGGGCCTGCAACCGGGCCAGGGCTTCGATCAGGATGTCATAGCCCTTGACGGGATGTAGCCTGCCCAAGCTTCCCAGATGCAGTACCTGTCCTGGCTGCCAGTGGGCGGCGAGCGGCTGCTGGGGGTTCGCGGCGAAAATAGGCCATGTCATCAGCCGGTCTGCATCCACGCCTAGCCGTGCCTGGGTCAGCGCCGACACCGACGCCGAATCCCCGACCCAAAGCAGGGCGCGCGATTGCAGCAGCCGCATCAGCCGCCGGTTCCACGGTTTCAGGAAGGCGGCATGCTGCCAGCAGATGACGGGCAGGCCAAGGCGCGGACCGACCAGCAGACCCAGGATGGTGGCGCGGCTCAGCGAGGTCCAAAGATGGGTGGCGCCCCAGGCACGTACCTGCGTGTTCAGCCAGCGGACCGCTTGCCAATGGTCCCCGGTTCCGCCGTCGCGTACCAGCGGGTCCAGCCCGGCCTCCTGCATGGGGGGCAGGGCACGCCCGTCACGGCGGGTTAGGGCGAAGACACGAACCTCAGCCCCGGCATCGCGCATGACCCGCGTCACGGACGGGACGGGCAGGGCCGCCCCGCCACCCTCCACGGAATTGATGATATAGGCGATGCGCATCGCGGTCACGGTGTGCCACTCCTTCGCCAGGCCAGGGCCAGCAACAGCAGGCTGGCGGCCAGCGACTGGGCCACGGCCTGTATGCCCGCACCAGCCAGACCGAACAGATGCAGCAATGGCGGCAGGGCCGGCAGGAACAGCAGGCTGATCACCAGGTTCGCCCCCATGGACCAGCCGGGTTTGCCTAACGCCGTCAGGGCGGCGGTGCAGGGTGGGCCGACCATGGCAAGGGCACGGGCGATCACCAGTACCACCATCAATCCGGCGGCATCGGCAAAGGCAGGCCCTGCGATCAAGCCGACAAGCCGGTCCGCGAACAGCCAGACGATCAGGATCACGGGCAGACAGGCGCCGACCGCGATGGCCACCACCCGGCCCAGGGTACGGCGCAGACCTGGCCCGCCATGGCCGCCGGCCACCATCCGCGCCAGTTCGGGATAGGCGGTGTTGCCCAATATCTGTGCGGGCTGCGCGATCAGGACTGTGGCGCGCTGTGCGACGGAAAACAGGCCGGCGGCGGCCGGCCCCAGCATCCAGCCCACCACCAGCGGCGCCACACGCCCGGCCAGCTCCGTCAATGTAACGTCGGCATTGCTGGCCATCAGGAACCGCCAGATACCGGGATTGTCGGCGACGGCATCGCCATTTTCGGGCCGGCGCAGGTCGGCACCCAGATGGCGTCGTGCCTGCCAAAGACCGAGCGCCCAAAGGGCTGCGAATTCGCACAGGGCCGCCAGCAGCCAGGCCACTAGGAACCCTTCCAGGCCCCAGCCCGCCAGGGCTGCGATGCCAGCCCCAACCAGCCGCACAGACGGCGCCACGAGATTATGCAGGCCCAGCAGGTCGAAACGGTTCACCAGTTGCAAATACCCCGCCGGTGTGGAGCGGACGGAACCCAGCACCGCTAGACTGTAGGGCAGGGTCAGAATGATCGCTGTTTCCGGCCAACCCAGGCGGGGCCCGACCAGTGGCGCGCAAGCCGCGGCAACCAGAATGGCCGCCAATCCGCCCAGCATTTCAACCCGTGCTCCGAAGCGCAGCAGCCGCGACAGACGGTGTCGATCCTCCGCCCGCTGCGCCTCCGCGCCAAAACGGATGATGGCCTGCCAGGACGGGAACTCTACGATGCCGCAGACCGTTGTGATATAGGTATGGATCAGCACCAGCACGCCGTAATCATGCGGACCCAGGGCCCGGGTGGCGATGACCAGATAGGCCAGACTGATCAGCCCGGCCCCGGCCTTACCGCCCAGCACCATGCCCATGCCACCGAAAATGCGGCGCAGCGCGCCGGACGGGCGCACAGCCTGGCTCATGTCCAATCTTTTGCCCTCAACGCAACGGAATAGGCGTTGCGGCGTTCCAGCCGGTGCCAGAGGAAGTCATAGAAGAACCAGTCCATACGCGCTGGCGACATGAAACGGTATAGCAACCTCTCCGCCCAGGTCCAGCTGACAGAACGGCGGTTCGCGCGGCGTTGAGAGGGGAAACAATAATGGCCGGGATCATAGACCACTTTTCCCATGCGCATGACACGATGGACGATCTCATGATCCTCCAGCACGAAGGGCCAACGGGCCATGTCAAACCCACCCGCCGCACGTAACGCGTCCGTACGGTAGGCCTGGGCATAGCCCCCGGCATGGCACTGGTTGCGGTAGCGATGTGCCTTGCTCATGATGCGATGGGTACGCCTTAAGCCGGCCTCCGATCCTGGTGGATCGTAAAGGTCGATGGCCATCACGGCAGCCACGTTGGGTTGACCGGAGAACAGTGCCAGACATTGCGCCACATAGCCGGTTGGGTAGCGCGTATCAGCGTCGCAGATAGCGACGTAAGGTGTATCGACGCGGGACAGGCCGGCGGCCAGGGCATTGACCTTGCCCGGTATGGGGACAGGCTGGATATCCACCTCAATATCGGGTAGGGATGCCAGATGCCGCTGCGCCTCCGCTGCGCCCTGGTCGGTGGAGCCATTATCCAAAAGCAGCAGGCGAAAACGCCGGTCGGTCTGCGCCGCCAGACTGTCAATCGTCATGCCGATCCAGCCTTCTTCATTGAAGAAGGGCAGCAGGATGGTGAGCAGGGCGGTCATGCTGAAAGACTGGACCGCTGAGCCGGACTGTGCAGGGTATGGCCCATAAGACCGGCCAGTACCTCTGCTGCACGCTCCGACGAGGGCCGTTCGGTCAGATCAAAACTACGAGCGAACATCGCCGCCTGGGTGGCGCGATATTCGCCCTCATGGCTGTCCAGAGCCTGTTTCAGGCCTTGCGCCAAATCCGCCGGCGACCTGATAACGGGGCCGGCCTTCCAATGGGCGTAGTTGGGATCGCTTTGCCAGTCGATCCCATGGCTGTTCAGGAACAGGCAGGGGCGGGGGCGCCACAGGAATTCGTAAATCTGGCTACTGACATCACCCAGATACAGGTCCGCCATCATTGTATAGCTCATATCGGTGGAGGCGCGGCTGCCCAGGTCGATATGGATGTTGGGGGCACGCAGATAACGCTCATCAATGTGGCCGGGGCTGTCGATGCGCAGCTTGTCGATGGTCAGCACGAACTTCCGTTCGAACAGCATGACATGCGGTGCGAAGATCAACTGATAGTCCGGATTATCGACGAAGAAATCCAGCACCTGCCGCCCATGCTTGAACCAGGACGAAAGGTGGGAGGAGCAATGGGGATTGTAGAGTACGACCGGAGCGCGTGACCGCACGGGGAAGACCGTCACGGATGGGTCCACCGTATCGAACTTGGGGTAGCCCACCATGCTGATCTTTTCCGCCGACAGGCCCGCCTCTGTGATCAGCCGCTCCCGGATTTTGGGACCTGAACAGAACACATGGTCGAAGCCGGCGGATGCCTTGTCAAAGCCGATGGCCCGGTCCCCGGCCCCGTGGCGCGTATGGATGATCTTCAGGTTCTTGAGCCCGTAAAGCGATTTCAGGACCAGCGAGGTCTTTTCTGCGACGACCAGCACATCCAGACTTCTGAAGAAGTCCAGATTATCGCCATAGACCAGCAGTTTACGGGACGGCACCAGACTTTCCAGAACGCCTGACAGAAGTTGCGATCGCGTTCGCAGGCCAAGATCGACATGGGTGATGCGCTTGCCGATCTCGTCAACGCCCAGGCGCATCACTTCCCTGCGGATACGCTCGTTCGTTGTGGTCACCAGAATTTCACCATCAAAGCCGCCTTTTGCCAACGCAAGGGCGATGGGAAGGCTGTGTGCGACCTGATGTATCTGGTCATGGTTGAAGAGAAAACCGACCCGCATGGCCACCGCTCCTGATGCCACAACATTTGTGGCGATGATGTGTCCGCTGTTTCGTCTTTAAGCAGGAGATTCCGGTCCCTGGTGAGCCGTTAAATCTCTTATACCACCCAATATTTTAAAAATTTTGTGAATTTTTTACCAATTATTTTGATTTCTCACATATATGGTGTGATTTTCAATAAAACTTAAAAAATATGCAAAACTTCCTTTCGCAGATGTGTGCATTTGCCGTTTTGAGAATTATGCATCCTTCGTGCCAGCAGGCTGGCGGTGTGAAGGGGGCGGTGACAGCCTCGGTTTTCCTGGGGGCGGCAGCGAAATATCTCTACGGCGTGGGGCGACCTGCGCAACACGCCTTCCCTGAAAACTGGTGGAAACTACAAATTTTGTAGCTTCCACGCGTTTGTTGCCAACCGCTGGGACGGGGTGATGATCGATACGGCAAACAGCGTGCCGGGGCTCGTGGTTGAGGTCTATGCAGTTGCTGATGGCAAGGCGGTCATGCTGGGTGATAACAAGGTGGCGCTGCCGCCCCGCGTGCTGTCGACCTTGTCCAGCGGTGCAGCCAGCATCGTCACCTATACCGATGATGTCAGGCAGCAGGCGGCAGGCTTCGCGGCATTGCGTGATCTGGATGGCACTCTGGTGGGGATTGTTGCCTGCCGGCTGGCCAACCAATTGTCATTGCTGTCCCATGTGCACAGACTGGAACTTTTTCTGGCCTTATCGGCGATAGCAGGTTTCATCTCTCTGCTGGTGGCTTTGTCGCTATCCGCCTTGATCTCACGCCCTCTCACGCAGCTGAACCGCGGCCTGTTGCGCGTGCGTGATGGCGATTTCAAGACGAGGGTGGCCGAGACGGGAGGCGGAGAACTGACGGCACTGGCTATCGGCTTCAACCGCATGGCTGCGCAGCTGGAGGCTATGCGCCAGCGGGAGGCTCTGGTGCGCCGCCGCGAGCAACTGGCCACTCTGGGGGAAGCGGCGGCAGTGCTGGCGCATGAGATCCGCAACCCGTTGGGCATCATCAAAACGTCCAGCCAAGTACTGCGCATGAAATCCTCCCTGCCGCCGGAGGGGGAGAGGATGGTGGGTTTTGTGCTGGATGAGGTGGAGCGGATTGACCACCTTGTCTATGAACTGCTGGATTATGCGCGTCCGCGCACCCTGGACTGGCAGCCTGTGGACGTGAATGCTGAGCTGGTGGGGGTTCTGGCCTTCGCGGCACCTGACCTGGAACGGCGCGGTATCCGCGTGACGCGGGAGATGGCGGAACAGGACTGCATTATCCAGGCTGATGCCGCGCAATTGCATCAGGTCTTCCTCAATATTGTGCTGAATGCCATGGACGCCATGCCCAAGGGTGGCGAGTTGACCTGTTGCGTTCAAAGGGAGGCGGATATGGTGACGGTTACCATCACCGACACCGGTCCCGGCATCGATCCGGCGGTACGCGACCGGCTGTTTGAGCCGTTCGTAACGACCAAGCCGCGCGGTACGGGTCTGGGTCTGGCCCGTGTGCGTCATATTCTGGAACAGCATGGCGGCACGGTGGCGTGTGAGAGTGTGGTGGGTGAGGGCACCGCCTTCACCTTGCGTCTGCCACAGCAGGCGCCGGGCATGGGAGGCGGGGCGTGATCCTGATCGTCGATGACGAGGTGCGGCTGGGCGAGGTCACGGCGGCAGGCCTGCAGGCCCAGGGGCTGGACGCCCATGCCGTGGACAATGTTGCCGCCGCGCTGGCCTTTCTGGATGTCAATCCGGTGCAACTGGTGCTGACAGACCTGCGCATGCCGGGGTTGGGCGGGCGTGACCTTGTGACCCGTCTGCGGACGGCGCGGCCGGAAATGCCCGTGGTGATCATGACGGCCTATGCGTCGGTCCGCGATGCCGTGGCGCTGATCCGGGAGGGGGCCTTTGATTACATTTCCAAGCCGTTCGAGATTGAAGACGTCGTGGCCACCATCGGTCGTGCCCTGAAGCTGCGTGAAGCGGAAGAGGATAACCGTCGCCTGCGCCAGGAACTTCGTGACAAGTTCGATTTCGGTCGGCTGGTGGGCAGCAGCGCTGCATTCCAGAAGGTGCTGAAGCAGATCACCGATGTCTGCGATAGCCGGGCCACAGTGCTGTTGCAGGGGGAAAGTGGCACCGGCAAGGAACTCATCGCCCGTGCTATCCATGACAATAGTGGCAGAACTGTATCGAACGCGCCGTCATCGTGGCGCAGGGGCCGGTGGTGGAGGTCGGCGACCTGCCGCACTATCTGTTCGAGGGGAGGCCGAAGCTTGCCCCAGCCCAGGTTCTGAACGGCAATCTTGACGAGGAGATGGAGCGCCTGGAGCGCGAGTTCGTAACCCAGGCGCTGCGCGAGTGCGGTGGTATTCAGGCCCGTGCTGCCGAACGGCTTGGCATCACCGAACGCAGCCTCTGGCATCGCGTCAAGAAACTGGGCATCCGGATCACACGCGCGGCGGAGTAGCCAGTGTTCTTTACCTCCTATTCCCGCACCACATAAGTATAGAACCGGATGCGGCCATCGGCATCCTGCTTGCGATAGACGCCCTGGATCTCATTGTCGAAGCCGGGGAACAGGTTGGCCCCCTTCTCGAACACTTTAAGGTAATCGATCATGGGTCGGGCGGCCTCCGTCAGTCGCTCCCCCGGCAGGACGGTAGCGATGCCGGGCGGATAGACCAGCATCAAGGTGGTGGCGATGCGGCCCGGCAACTGGTCCAGGGTGACGAAATCCACCTTGTTGCGGACCAACTGCTTGGCCGCCTTGTGCGGCAGCATGGCCATTTCCGGCAGATGTTCGGGCCGGAACTGCGCACGCTGCAACGCGCTGATATTATGCTCGCGATAGAAGGCGTGGATATCGCGGCACAGATCGCCCAGCCGCACGCCGTTATAACGCGGTGCCCGGCGGCGCACAAAATCGGGCATGATGTCGTCCAGCAGGGCATTCTCGTCATGCAGGCGCTTGAAGAAGATCAGTGCGCTCATCAACCCGCCGGCCTTGCTACTTTCCACACCGGGCGTCAGCAGGAACAGCAGCGAATTCAGGTCGTTCTTTTCCGGCACGATCTGGTTTTCGCGCAGATATTCCGCCACCACCGGGGCCGGTATCCCCTGATCCAGATAGGCGCCGGTACGCCGGTCGAAGCCGGGGGTCAGGATGGTCAGCTTGTTGGGGTCAGTCATGGCATAATTGGGGCCTAGATGGCTGAACCCGTGCCAGCCGCGCCCCGGTTCCAGCATCCAATGCGCCGGATCGCGGGCCAGCTCATCGGTTGGCACATCCTCCCACCGAACGTCACGCCCATCGAACCGGGTGATATCGGGCACGAACGGGTCAAAGAACCATTGCCGGGCGGGGTCGCTTTCCTTGTCGATGAACTCCCGTGCGATGGCGCGCAGCTTCTTGCGCGTCTCAATGCCCAGACGGATCGTATCGTCCCACAAAACCTCGCCCGACTTGCCCTTCATCATCTGCGCGCCGACATCCAGTGAGGCGAAGATGGGATAGAAGGGGCTGGTGGAGGCGTGCTGCAGGAAGCTTTCATTGAAGCGGCGATGTTCGACGCGGCGTTCGATATCGCCGATATGCTTGTCCTTCACATGGATCTGCGAGGCCTGGCTGAAGCTGGCCAGCTGCTTGTGCGTCGACTGGGTGGTGATGATGCCGGGGCTGTCGGGACCCAAATTCTTCACCCCCATGCCGTATCGGCCCTGGAACAGCGGGTGAAACTTCATGAAGCCGGCCCAGGCCTCGTCGAACATGATGTAGTCACACAGCGGGCCCAGCTTCTCGACCAGCATGTCGGCATTGTTGATGGTGCCGTCATAGGAACATTGCTGGATCACGGCCACGCGGAACGGGCGCGGCTTCTTCCAGGCATCGGGGTCCTTCACCCAGGGGCTGGTGCGGATCTTCTCGCGGATTTTATCCTCGTCCAGCGCCTCGTAATCGATGGGGCCGATCAGGCCGTGGGCGTTGCGGTCGGTTTCCAGGAAGATCGGCGTGCCCTGACCCAGCAGCAGGGCGCCATGATGGGCGGCCTTGTGGTTGTTGCGGTCGAACAGGACAAGGTCATCCTCCGCCACCAGCGCGCCCAGCACCACCTTGTTCGAGGCCGAGGTGCCGTTCAGCACGAAATAGGTCCGCTCCGCCCCGAAAATCTTGGCGGCTTCCTTCTGCGCGCGCAGCGCCGGCCCCTCATGCACCAGCAGGTCGCCCAGATCGACGACGGAGTTATCCAGATCGTCGCGGAAAATCGCCTCGCCCAGATGTTCCACAAAGATGCGGCCGATGGGGCTGCGGCTATAGAAGATGCCGCCATTATGGCCCGGACAGGTCCACATCTGGTTGCCTTCCTCGGCATAATCGACCAGGGCGCCGAAGAACGGCGTCTTCAGGGTTTCGGCATATTGGCGCAGGCGGCTGATCAGGTTTTTGGCGATGAATTGCGGCGTCTCCTCGGCCAGGAAGACATAGCCGTCGATCTCCCGCATCACCTCGACCGGGATATCCTCCAGCCGCTTGCGCCGCACCAGCAGCACGATGGGCATTTCCAGCCCGCGCGCCCGTACCAGGGAGATGAGGGCCGCCGCCTTGCCCTCCGACCAGCGCTTGCCCCAGTCCAGCACCATGCAGCCGAT
>JAEMSB010000646.1 GCA_016463045.1 Niveispirillum sp. | reverse complement strand
GGGCAGCGGGACCCGTCAAGGATGCGCGGTCCCCCCAAAATGCTGTGCATTTTGGCTCCCCCGCGCCCCGCTTTGCGGCGCCTTCGGCGTCCTTGACCGGCCCCTCTCCGGCTGGACGGGAACCTCGTTCTCGATCAGGAGGACGCCAGCCAAGGAGGTTCCCATGTCGTTCATTGCAGCGCATCCCCAGGCCACGATCGACCGTTTCGACGCCCTTGTCGATGACGTCCAGACCGAGTTCGGCAGCGACGGATTGATGGCCAATGTCGAGCGTTTCATCAGTGCCGAACGTCCCGAATTCATCTGGGATGGCCGTTGCCAGGAGCATTATCTGGGCGAATGGATGGGCGCTGATGATGGTGCTGAAGGCCTCTACTGCATCCTCATCCTGAGCCATTTCCGCGGCGAATTCATCGTCGCCAGCTGTGTTGTGGATGGCGATGAACGTCTGCATTCCATGACCCGGCAGCGGGCCTATGCGACGCGCGACGCCGCCGAGAAGGCCTTCCAGAGCGCCATCGGTCGATAGGCGGCGCTGATCCGGGAGCGGCGGTTCAGACCGTCGCTCCCTTATCTTTTCAGCATGAGAGCGTAGATGGGCGTGGATAAGCGCGGGTGCTGACCAGGGGCGCTGTAGGGCAAGATAAAACGGTGGCGCCAGCGCCCCCGTAACCCCCTGTCTGCACATCCTTTTCGGGGTCTTGCGGTGGTGCCAGGGCGGCGGGATCGGCACCATTCTGGCGCTAACCCTGCCCACAGCCGCTTTGCCAGCCTCGGATCGGGAGAGACCGCGATGTTCGGCGATGATCATGACTTCCGCCCCCGTCTGGGCCGTATGCGCAGCGCCTCCGGGCGGCGCGGCAAACGCTTCCTCAACCGGGTGCTGGCGGCGACCGTCCTGGCCAAGGGCGGGCCGCTAAGTTTCACCCGCCGGTCGGGCCGCTTCGATGGCAGCCGCATTGGGCGCGGTGCCGGCGTGGGCCGGGTGCTGGCCTCGCGTGACCAGTTTGCAGCATTGCGGCAGCGGCGCGTGATTATCAAGTCCCTCATCGTCAAACTGGCGGGTAAGGGCATGGCCGGTGCCCGCGCCCATCTTCGCTATATCCAGCGCGATGGTGTTACCCGTGAGGGGCAACCCGGCCAGCTCTATGAAGCCGACCAGGACAAGCTGGACGGACGGGCGTTCCTCGACCGCGCCGAGGGCGACCGCCACCAGTTCCGCTTCATCGTCTCAGCAGAAGATGGCGACCAGTATGACGACCTGAAGCCCCTGGTCCGCCGCCTGATGGCGCAGATGGAACAGGATCTGGATACGCGGCTCGACTGGGTCGCGGTCGACCACCACAATACCGGCCATCCGCACAGCCACATCATCGTCAGGGGGAAATGCCTGTCCTCGGGGCCGGCCAGAGGCCGGAACCCGGGGAATGATCGCGGCAAGGACCTGATCATCGCGCGGGAATATCTGTGTCAGGGCATGCGCGAACGGGCCGCCGAGATCGTCAGCCTGGATCTGGGTCCCCGCACCGACCTGGAGGTCCAGGAAAAGCTGCGCCGGGAGGTGGAGCAGGAGCGGTTCACCAGCCTGGACCGGCGTCTGCTGCGGGACCGTGGGCCGGATCAGCTGGTATCGGGCAGCGACCAGAATCCGTTTCAGCAGGCTCTGCGGACAGGCCGTCTGCGCAAGCTGGAGCGGCTGGGCCTGGCCGAGGACTTAGGCGCGGGACAATGGCGGCTCGCCGATGACCTGGAAACCACCCTACGCCGAATAGGCGAGCGCGGCGATATCATCAAGACCCTGCATCGGGAACTGGCGGCACAGAACCTGACCCGCACGCCGAATGACCTGATCATCCATGACACCGGTGCCGCCAACGCTCCGCCCATCATCGGACGTGTCATCGCGCGCGGCCTGTCGGACGAGGTGAATGACCACCACTATCTGATCATCGACGCTACCTATGGCCGCACTCACTATGTCGATATCGGCAAGGGCGACGCCACGGAGCCAACGCCGGTGGGCAGCATCCTGCGCGTGGAGCCGCACACCACGGCCCCACGCCCCATGGACCGACGTATCATGGACATCGCTGCAGCCCATGATGGCCGATACAGCATCGATATCCACCTGCGCCACGATCCCAAGGCCAGTGAGGCCTTTGCCGACACCCATGTCCGGCGGCTGGAGGCGATGCGCCGTCTGACCAACGCCGTCACTCGTGAGCTGGACGGCACCTGGATCATCCAACCCGCCCCCTGACCCGCGCCCATTTCGCCGATTTCGAAGCCGCCTATGGGCCCGACCCGCACGGCCGATCCCCCCGCCAGGACCAGGGGGAGGGCGGCCGCTTCCGCCCCTTCACCCGCGACCAGATCGCGGCACGCGGCGACAATCTGGACATCACCTGGCTGCGCGAGGA
>JAEMSB010000645.1 GCA_016463045.1 Niveispirillum sp. | reverse complement strand
GCCCCCTATCCCATCGTCATTGTCGGCCATGTCGATCACGGCAAGTCGACCCTGATCGGTCGCCTGCTGCACGATACGGACAGCCTTCCCGAAGGCCGTCTGGCGGAGCTGAAGAAGGTCTCCGAACAGCGCGGCTTGCATATGGAATGGTCATTCCTGCTGGACGCGCTGCAGATCGAGCGTGACCAGGGCATCACGCTGGACACCACGCGCATCTGGTTCAAGACGGCCAAGCGCCCCTATGTCATCATTGATGCGCCGGGCCACCGTGAATTCCTGCGCAACATGGTCACCGGGGCCGCCGCCGCCGATGCCGCCGTTCTGGTCACCGATGCCGAACGCGGCATCTCCGAACAGACGCGCCGCCACGCCTATCTCCTGTCGCTGCTGGGCGTGCGCAAAGTGATCGTGGCCGTCAACAAGATGGATCTGGTCGATCACGCCGAAGACGCCTGGAAGGGTGTGGCCGGCGATGTCAGCGAATATCTGCAAAAGCTGGGGATCGAGCCGCTTTACGTCATCCCGCTGTCGGCCCGCCATGGCGACAATATCGCCGCGCGGTCGGACAAGATGGCCTGGTATCGTGGCCCCACCCTGCTGGAAGCGCTCGACCTCCTGACCCCCACCGCCGCCCGGACGGAAGCGCTGCTGCGCCTGCCCATCCAGGACGTGTACCGCAAGGGCGACACCCGTCTGGCCGTAGGCCGGATTGAGACGGGCCGCCTGAAGGTCGGTGACAAGGTCGAAATCGCCCCGACGGGTCAGCCCGCCACGGTGGCCAGCATCGATGCCGGCAAGGGTTCGGTGACCGAGGCGCGGGCCGGGCAGTCGGTCGCCGTCTCCTTCATCGAAGACGCCGCGCTCAACCGTGGGCAGGTCATTGCGCCTGCCGGCCACATGCCGCACATCGCCACCACCATCCGCGTCCGCGCCTTCTGGCTGGACCCGGAAAGCCTGACGGCGGGCAGCCGCATCACCCTGCGCCTGACGACCTCTGAACACCCGGTGGTGGTGGAGAAGTTCGAGCGTCTGGTCGATGTCGAACACCTGACCGATGGCGAAGGTTCCGAACTGGGTCAGGGCGGCATCGCGGAGATCGTGCTGCGTTCTTCCGCCCCCATCGCCTTTGACCATGCCGCCGACCTGCCCATCACGGGCCGCGCCGGTCTGGCGCGCGGTGGCCGCATCGTCGGCGGCTGCATCCTGCTGGGGGCGGCCAGCAACGTTACCGTCGCCGGCCCCGTCACCGCCGTCAACAGCTCCGTCGACCGTGACGCGTTCGAAGCGCGCAACGGCCATCGCGGCGGTGTCGTCTGGTTGACGGGCCTGTCCGGCGCCGGCAAATCCACGCTCTCCATGAGCACGCAGCGTCGTCTGTTCGATGATGGCTGGCGTGTGGCCGTGCTGGATGGCGACAATCTGCGCAAGGGCCTGAACAAGGACCTGGGCTTCACGCCCGCCGAACGACTGGAAAATGTCCGCCGCGTGGCAGAGGTGGCAAAGCTGATGGCAGAGACGGGCACCGTCGTGCTGGTCAGCCTGATCTCCCCCACCACCGAACTGCGCGATCTGGCCCGCTCCATCATCGGTGACGGCTTCCATGAAGTGTGGGTGAAGGCCGATGTCGCCACCTGCGCCGCCCGCGACCCCAAGGGTCTGTATGCGGCGGCCCAGGCCGGCAAGATCCAGCAATTCACCGGCGTCTCGGCCCCGTTTGAGGTGCCCGTGAACCCGGAACTGGTGCTGGACACGTCCGAAATGGACATCACCACCGGCACCGAACTGCTGATCGCCCATATCCGCCGCCACCTGGCGCTGAGCCAGGCCGACGGTCACGCAGTCGGGATTTGATCTGGCTGTGAACAAAAAAGGCCCGCACCGGGAAACCGGCGCGGGCCTTTTTCTGCTTTAGTACCCGACCTTACCCAAATCCTTCCAGGCCACGACCTCATCCACCAGGACAAGGCCGGCAGAGGCGCCGAAATGACCGTACCCCTCAAGGGGCGGGCGTTTCATGTCCTTGGCCTTCCGCGCGATGATCGTGAATTGATAGGCATGCCCCCGCGCCGGCACAAACCCCGCCGGCTTCACCGTCTGATCATCCATGCTCAACCAGACAGTGGACCGAACCGCCAGCGCCTTCGCCACATCATCCACACCTTCGTGAAAGACGGACCCTTCGAACTGGTTGATCCAGATGCCATGCAGGGTTTCCGGTTCCCGCAGGTCAACGCATTTCCGGTCACCGATATAAACCATGACCCGCGTGGTGCCGTGAACCTCCTGCACGAAGCAATTCTCCGGTGCCGCCGGTGCCGGCAGGGCAGCCACGGCCAGCAACAGGCCCGATACCGCAAGCCGCATCACATCCCCCCTCACCCCACCGGGCGGTCGCGCTGTTCCACCAGCACCAGACCCATGCCC
>JAEMSB010000153.1:2060-8873 GCA_016463045.1 Niveispirillum sp. | reverse complement strand
CTGGAAAATCTCGCCGGTTCCGGTCCCTATCGCGATTTCCGGTCGTCGGAGCGCACCTACAGCCTGTCGCAGACCATCGAACTGGGTGGCAAACGTGGGCGGCGCACCGATGCGGCCCGTGCGGCCCGCGACGGGGCGGCCGCCGACCTGACATTGGCCCGGCTAGATCTGGCGCGCGATGTGCGGCTTGCCTTGTCGGAGGCCGTGGCAGCATCGCGGCAGGTGGCCCTGACCCAGGACGGCCTGCGTCTGGCCGTGGCCGTACAGGCTGCCATCAAGGCGCGGGTGGAGGCGGGGCGGGAGGCGCCCATCCAGGCATCGCGCGCCGACATCACCCGGCGTCAGGCGCAACTGGCCCTGGATCAGGCCAACCGCCGCCTGACCATCGCGCGCCAGACGCTGGCCGGCCTGACCGGCCTGTCCCCCGCCGCGCTGGCCCTTGACGAAGGCTGGTTCACCCGCATGGACGCCGATGATGCGGCAGCCGGCGGTGACGCCGCCGATCTGCGCCGTCGTCAGGCCGATGTGGCGCGGGGAAGGGCGGACCTGTCGGTGGAACAGGCCAAGGCGATCCCCGATGTCACCCTGTCCGCCGGCTTCCGGCAGTTCCGGGCGGAGGGGGAGAATGCCTTCCTTGTGGGCGTGTCGGTGCCCATCCCGATCTTTGACAGCAATCGGGGCGGCATCGCCAAGGCGCGGGCCGATCTGGTGGCGGCGGAGGCCGATCTGGCCGCCGAACGCATTGACCTGGACCGTCGCACCCATGCCGCCCGCGCCAATCTGGCGGCTGCCCGCGAGACCGCCCGCACGCTTCAGGACAGCATCATCCCGACCGCTGAACAGGCCTTCGGTCTGGCCAATGAAGGCTATGCCCAGGGCAAGTTCGCTTATCTGGAGGTGCTGGAGGCACAGCGCACGCTGGTCGATGCCCGCACCGATCTGATCAACGCCCTGCAGGGCTTCCACGACGCGCGGGCCGAGCTTGACCGGCTGACCGCCCCGGACATTGAGGTGTCCCCATGAACATCACGAAGAAACATGTCCTGATCGGCGTCTCCGCCATCGCCCTGCTGCTGGCCGGCGGCTTTGCCGTCAAAAGCTTCACCAGCACCCCGAAGCCTGTCGCCGCCAAGGCCGGCGATGGCCATGGCCATGACCATGGAGAGGGGGAAGGCCATGAGGAGGAAGGTGGTGCCATCCATATGGACGCCGCCACCATCACCCGCTCCAAGATCACGCTGGTGGAGGCCGCACCCGGACCCGTGTCCCGCGACATCCGCGTCACGGGCACAGTTGTGGCCGATGCCGACAAGATGGTGCATGTCACCCTGCGCGTGTCCGGCATCGTGACGGAGGTGCATAAGCGCCTGGGCGAGCAGGTCTTGCCGGGCGATGTGCTGCTGGTGCTGGACAGTCGCGATCTGGCCGACGCCAAGGCCGAATATCTGTCGGCCCTGCGCCAGAACACATTGGCCGCCACCACCCTGTCGCGGGAAGAGGGGTTGTGGCGCAAGCAGGTATCGGCGGAGCAGGATTACCTGACCGCCCGCGCCGCCGCCGAAACCGCCGCCATCGCCCTGGCCGCCGCCAAACAGCGTTTGACGGTGCTGGGCCTGTCATCGGCGGAAATCGCCGGTCTGGACAAGCAGCCCTTCAGCCTGGGCCGGCTGGAAGTGCGCTCCCCCATCGCCGGCCGCGTCATTGGGAAGGAGGCCGTGCGTGGAGAGTTGCTGTCGGCGGAAAAGGAGGTCTTCTCCGTCGCCGACCTATCCAGCGTCTGGGTCGAACTGCCCGTCTATGCCGCCGACCTGCCCGCCGTGAAGGAGGGACAGCCCGTCAGCCTGACCGGCCAGGGCGGGCGCAATGCGGAGGGCAAGGTGGTCGCCGCCGGTGCCACGCTGGACCCGCAGACAGGCGCCGCGCGCGTTGTCGCCGCCCTGGACAATGCGGATGGCGAATGGCGTCCGGGCGATTTCGGGTCCGGCAGCATCCAGGCGGGTGGGGAGGTGGCGGACATCGCCGTGCCTGCCACCGCCCTGCAGATGTTGAACGGCGACAGCGTCGTCTTCGTGCGCAATGCGGAGGGGTTTGAATCGCGCGTGGTGGAGGTGGGGCGGCGCAACAGCCGTTTTGCCGAGATTACCTTCGGCCTGTTCCCCGGCGAACAGGTGGCGACGGGCAATACCTTCCTGTTGAAGGCCGAGGCCTCGCGTGGGGAAGCCTCCCACAGCCATGCGCATTGACGGGAGGGGATGATGATCGAACCCATCCTGTCCTTCGCCATCCGGCGCCGGGTGCTGGTGGTTCTGCTGGTGGCGGTATTGGCGGCGTTCGGGGCGCGTTCACTGCTGAACCTGCCCATCGATGCCGTTCCCGACATCACCAACAACCAGATCCAGATCACGACGCTGGCCCCCGCCCTGTCGCCTTTTGAGGTAGAACAGCAGGTCACCTACCCCGTGGAAACGGCGCTCGCCGGGATCGCCGGGCTGGAAGATACCCGCTCCATCTCCGTCAACGGCCTGTCGCAGGTGACGGCCATCTTCGAAGAGAAGGTGGATATCTATTTCGCCCGGCAGCAGGTGGCCGAACGGCTGGGCGAGGCGCGCGACCGTCTACCCCCCGGCCTGACGCCCACCATGGGCCCGATCTCCACGGGCCTGGGCGAGGTCTATATGTGGACCGTGGAATACGGTCCCTTCGATCCCGCCAAGGCCAGGGGGGGATCGCCCGGCTGGCAGCCTGACGGCTCCTACCTGACGCCCGAGGGTGAACGCCTGACGACGGAGGTGGAACGGGCCACATATCTGCGCACCGTCCAGGACTGGATCGTGGCGCCGCAGATGAAGGGCGTACGCGGCGTGGCCGGGATCGACACGATCGGCGGCCATGTAAGGCAATATCACGTCCTGCCCGACCCGGCCCGTCTGGTCAGTTTCGGCCTGACCTTCGCCGATCTGGGAGAGGCGCTGGAGCGCGCCAACCAGAGCTTAGGTGCCGGCCAGATGGAGAGGAACGGGGAGCTGTTCATCGTCCGCTCCGACGGTCGCATCTCCACCGCCGAACAGATTGCCGGCACCGTCATCGCCACGCGCGGCGGGGTGCCCGTGCGCCTGTCGGATGTGGCAACGGTGCAGACGGGCCAGGAACTGCGTACCGGCTCGGCCAGCGAGAATGGGCGTGAGGTGGTTGTGGGTACGGCCCTGATGCTGATCGGGCAGAACAGCCGTACCGTTGCTGATGCGGTCGATACCAAGCTTCAGGATATCCGCCGCTCCCTGCCCGCCGACATCCTGGCCAAGACGGTACTGGACCGCACCGATCTGGTGAATGCCACCATCAAGACGGTGGCCAAGAACCTGACCGAGGGCGCGCTTCTGGTCATCGCGGTTCTGTTCTTGCTGCTGGGCAATATCCGTGCGGCCCTGATCACGGCCCTGGTCATTCCTGTCACCATGCTGATGACGGCGACGGGCATGCTGGAGGCCGGCGTCAGCGCCAATCTGATGAGCTTAGGCGCGCTTGATTTCGGCCTGATCGTCGATGGGGCCGTGATCATCGCGGAAAACTGCCTGCGCCGGCTGGGCGAAAGGCAGCATCATCTGGGCCGCGTCCTGACCCTGAATGAACGGCTGGCCGAAGTGATGGAGGCGGCGAAGGAGATGATCCAGCCGTCGGTCTATGGCCAGGCCATCATCATCGTCGTCTATCTGCCGCTGCTGACCTTCACCGGGGTCGAGGGCAAGATGTTCGAGCCGATGGCGCTGACCGTGATCATCGCCCTGGTCGCGGCCTTCATCCTGTCCCTGACGCTGGTCCCCGCCCTGATCGCCATTTTCGTGTCGGGTAAGGTGGAGGAAAAGGAGAATGTGATCATCCGCCGGGCCGGCGACTGGTATCGCCCCTGGCTGAACCGGGCGCTGGACGCACCGGTCAAGGCGGCGGGCTTCGCTGCGGCCCTGTTCGGCCTGTCGCTGCTGCTGTTCACGCAGCTGGGGCAGGAGTTTATCCCGCAACTGGATGAGGGCGATGTGGCGCTGAACGCGTTCCGCATCCCCAGCACCAGCCTGCCCCAGGCCACCGAACAGCAGTTGGAGATCGAAAAGGTCATCGCCGCCTTCCCGGAAGTGGCCTTCGCCTTTTCCAAGACGGGGACGGCAGAGATCGGGACAGATGTCATGCCGCCCGGCATTTCCCACATGTTCGTGATGCTGCGGCCGCGCGATGAATGGCCCGATCCAGACCTGTCCAAGGCCGAACTGGTGCAGCGGCTGGAAAAGGCCGTGGGCAGCCTGCCGGGGCAGGTGTACGAGGTCAGCCAGCCCATCCAGCTTCGCTTCAACGAATTGCTGGCTGGCGTGCGCGGCGACGTTGCCATCAAGGTATTCGGCGATGATTTCGACACGTTGCTGACCACCGCCAACCAGATCGCCGCTGTCATTCAGACGGTGCCGGGGGCGGCGGATGTGCGGGCTGAACAGGTGTCGGGGGCGTCGTTCCTGAATGTGGAGGTGGACCGCGACCGGGCATCCCGCTTCGGCCTGTCGGTGGCCGATGTGCAGGAGGTCCTGGCCATCGCGGTTGGCGGGCGGGAAGCGGGGCTGGTCTATCAGGGTGACCGTCGCTTTGACATCCTGGTCCGCCTGCCTGACAGCCTGCGCAATGATCCCGACGCGCTGGCGACCCTGCCGATTCCCCTGGCGGCGGTGGAGGGGGAGGCGGCTCGGACGGTGCCGCTGGGCGAGGTGGCAAGCATCCGCTTTGCCGAAGGTCCCAACCAGATCAGCCGCGAGAACGGCAAGCGCCGTATCGTGGTGCAGGCCAATGTCCGGGGCCGCGATATCGGGTCCTTCGTGGCGGAGGCCCAGGAAAAGCTGGCGGCGCAGGTTGCGGTGCCGGCGGGGTACTGGGTCACCTGGGGCGGGCAGTTCGAAAACCTGATCGCGGCGCGCGACCGCCTGATGATCGTGGTGCCGGCCTGTTTTGCCCTGATCTTCCTGCTCCTCTACAGCGCGCTGGGGTCCGCCCGCGATGCCGTCCTGGTGTTCAGCGGCGTGCCGCTGGCGCTCACGGGCGGCATTCTGGCGCTCTATCTGCGGGGCATGCCGTTCTCCATCTCTGCCGCGGTCGGCATGATCGCCCTGTCGGGTATCGCGGTTCTGAACGGTCTGGTCATGCTGTCCTTCATCCGGCAATTGCGGCTGAAGGGCATGGCGCTGGACCAGGCGGTGCGGGAAGGGGCGATGACGCGCCTGCGGCCCGTATTGATGACCGCCCTGGTGGCCAGCCTGGGCTTCGTGCCCATGGCACTGTCCACCGGGGTGGGCGCAGAGGTGCAGCGGCCCATCGCCACCGTCGTCATTGGCGGCCTGATCACCGCCACCTTGCTGACCCTGATCGTGCTGCCGGCGCTCTACCGCCGGTTCGCCGCCCCGGTCCAATCCAGCGAAGACAATCTTGCCGAAGGGAGGGTGTGATGAAGCGCCTGCTGCCTGTCCTGTTCCTGGCCATGGCGTTGACCGCCTGTGCTCAGGGACCGCGCGACCTGCCGCGCATTGCCGACGCGGCCTGTCCCAGCGGGGAACGGTTTGTCCGCCCCCATACCGTCCTGCACGGCAATGACGGCGTGCGCGCCCATGCCGACGGCCATGATTGCGCGCCATCCAAGTGAAAATAGAGGAGAAACATCATGTTGAAGCCGCTTCTGACCGCCGCCCTGATCACGCTGCTGCCCCTGTCCGGGGCCGGGGCTGCCGAAAAGGGCCATGATCACAGCCATGGTGCAGCCGAAAAGGGCAAGCATGGCGGCATCGTGCAGGATGTGGCGGGGGTGGAGGCCGAACTGGTCGTCACGCCCGGCACCGTCGCGGTCTATCTGTCCAACCACGGCACCGCCGCCCTGTCGCCGGAGGGCGCCATGGGCAGCGTCCTGCTGACCCAGGGGGCGACCCGCGTCGGCACCATCGCCCTGAAACCGGCGGGCGACCGTCTGGAAGGCAAGGGCGAGGTGCCGGCGGGTGCCGATATCGTGCTGAGCCTGCGCACCAAGGACGGCAAGACCGGTCAGGCCAAATACGAACTGGGCGGCCACGCGCATTGAGTTAAGCTTATCCGACCCCTCTCCCACCCGGTGGGAGAGGGGTGTGGTGACTGGGTTGAAGGGGGTTTCATGGGTGCAGGACATCACCACGCGGACGGTCATGACCATGGTCATGAACATGGTACTGGCGGATTGCTGGGTCCTCGCACGGAACTGTTTGCCGCCCTGGCCTGTGGTGTGGCCTTTGTTGTCGGGTTGGGCCTGGAAAAGCTGACGGCGGTTCCCGGCTGGATTCCCATCGCCTTCTATGTCGCCGCCTTTGTGCTGGGTGGGCTGTTCACGGTGCGGGAAGCGGTGGAGAATCTGCGCCGGGGGCGGCTGGAGATCGACACCCTGATGCTGGTGGCTGCCGCCGGTGCCGCCAGCCTGGGGGCCTGGGCCGAAGGGGCGTTGCTGCTGTTCCTGTTTGCGCTGGGCCATGCGCTGGAACATCACGCCATGGGTAAGGCACGTCGCGCCATCGAGGCGCTGGCCGTGCTGGCACCCCGCACCGCCCTGCGCCGCACCCCCGACGGGACGGCGGAAGTGGCGGTGGAGGATCTGGCCGTTGGTGATGTGGTCATTGTGAGGCCCGGTGCCCGCCTGCCCGCTGACGGTTTCGTCGTGACGGGACAAAGCGGCGTGGATCAGGCTCCGGTGACGGGCGAAAGCATCCCTGTCGACAAATCCCCCGTGCCCGATCCGGCACAGGCTCGCGCGGCCCCGGACCGGGT
>JAEMSB010000153.1:0-2050 GCA_016463045.1 Niveispirillum sp. | reverse complement strand
TGGCGACGGCTTGCTGGAGGTGGAGGTGACGCACCTGTCGGGCGACAGCACGCTGGCCCGCGTGGTCCGTATGGTGGCGGAGGCGGAAAGCGCCAAATCCCCCACCCAGCTTTTCACCGACCGGTTCCAGCGCCTCTTCGTACCGCTGGTCCTGCTGCTGGTTTTCCTGCTGCTGTTTGCCTGGACCGTGGTGGATGAGCCATTCCGCGACAGCTTCTATCGCGCCATGGCGGTGCTGGTCGCGGCCAGCCCCTGCGCGCTGGCCATCGCCACGCCCAGTGCCGTGCTGTCGGGTGTGGCACGCGCGGCGCGGGGTGGGGTGCTGGTGAAGGGCGGGGCACCGCTGGAACTGCTGGGTGCCGTCACCGCCATCGCCTTTGACAAGACTGGCACCCTGACCGAAGGCCGCCCGCGCCTGACCGACATCATCCCCGCCCCCGGCGTGACGGAGGCGGAATTGCTGTCCGTTTCCGTCGCTGTGGAGGGGTTGAGCGACCATCCCCTGGCGCGTGCGGTAACACGGGACGGGCCGGCGCGCCTGTCCGGTGCGGACATCCCCACCGCCAGCGACCTGTCCAGCCTGACGGGCCGGGGCCTGTCGGCCCTGGTGGCGGGGGAGAGGGTGCTGATCGGCAAGGCCGACCTGTTTGGCCGGGACGGTGTGGCCCCGCTGTCTGAACCCGTGCTGGTGGCTGCCGCCGGCCTGCGCGCCGCGGGTCGCACCACCATGCTGGTGCGTCACGGCGACCGCGATCTGGGCGTGCTGGGCCTCATGGACCGGCCAAGGGCGGAGGCGGCGTCCAGTCTGGCCCGTCTGCGGGCCCTTGGTGTCAAACGTCTGGTGATGCTGTCTGGCGATGCCGGCCCCGTCGCCGCCTCCATCGGTCGGGAGGTCGGGGTGGATGAGGCTTTGGGCGACCTGATGCCCGCCGATAAGGTGGAGGCCATCGGGAAGATGGCGGCGCAGGGCATTGTCGCCATGGTGGGCGACGGGGTGAATGATGCCCCGGCCCTGGCCCGCGCCCATATCGGCATTGCCATGGGGGCCGCCGGATCGGAGGTGGCGCTGGAAACGGCGGATGTGGCGCTGATGGCCGACAAGCTGTCCCACCTGCCCTTCGCGGTGGGATTGTCGCGTCAGACCCGTGCCATCATCCGCCAGAATGTGGTGATCAGCCTGGGCATGGTAGCGCTGCTGGTGCCTGCCACCATCTTGGGGCTGGGCATCGGTCCCGCCGTGGTGCTGCATGAAGGATCGACCCTGGTGGTCGTCTTCAACGCCCTGCGCCTGCTGGCCTGGAAAGAGCGGGTATAGGCCGCGTCAGGCCACCCCGATCATCGTCAGATCGGCATCCAGCACCGATAGCTGCGTTTCCGCCGGCCAGCGTTCGGGATCGAAAAAGGCCTGGCTGGCCATGCCATAGATGGTGACCAGAAGCCGCCGCGCCCCGGCCCTGGCCGCTTCCTCCGCAAGCCCGCGTTCCATCAGCAGGCTGGTCACCCGTGCCGTGATCTGGCGCGACCGCACCTGCTGTTCGGCCGAAAGGGTCTGGTCAGCGATGGCCATGGTCCAGAAGGCGAACCAGACCAGCCAGTCGCGCCGCTGTTCGGCATTCAACGGCAGCAGGGCTGCCAGATAGGGTCGCACGGCTCCGCCGCCCGCCTCCAGCGCGGCTTCCATCCGCTGGTGCGCGTGCAGGACGGTCGCACGGTAGGTGTAGAACAGCAGTTCCACCTTTGACGCGAAATAATGGCTGACGATGGCCGTGCTGTATCCGGCGGCCTGCGCCACCTCGCGCACCGTCACCGCCTCGATCCCCGCTTTCGCGATCAGGTCCGCCGTCACTTCCGCCACGGCGCGTCGGCGCGCCTCGTGATCCACCACGGCCGGCATTGCTTTTCCTATAACATGCGTTATAAATAACATCCGTTATATAACGGGTGTCAGGCCATCATGCCGCGCGGGAGGAAAAGATGGAAGGGCCGGGGATGGAAATGGCGGATGTGATCGTGCTGGCAGGTTGCGCTGCGGTCGAAAAAGCGGCGCGTG
>JAEMSB010000644.1 GCA_016463045.1 Niveispirillum sp. | reverse complement strand
ATTCAGCTGGTTACCGCTGTGTGGATTACTGAGGCCACCCCTTGGTTGCTATCGATAGCAATGGCGGATTTCTGCCAATTTCCACCAGAACAACTGTACTGGAGCCCCTTATCGATCATGGATATCAGGAGAACGGCGCAATGCGGCGAGCAGCTGTTACAACCCAATCAAATTTCAGAAAAATCGTTAAAAAACAATGAGATAAGGCCCCGAAACTTCCAGATAGGAAGTTTCGGGGCCTTTGTTTCCAGTTAATAACCAGACCTATGATTGCAGCGCATGCCACAACCGCAGGGATAGTTTTCATTCAGCCGCCACGCGGGCGCGCGGCTGACCGTCACGCACGGCCTTCAGGGTTTCCGCGATCAGGAAGGCCAGTTCCAGGGCCTGGCTGGCATTCAGGCGCGGGTCGCAAGCGGTGTGGTAACGCAGGGCCAGGGCATGGTCGGTGATGGCCTGGGCCCCGCCCGTGCATTCCGTCACGTCCTGACCGGTCATTTCGAAATGC
This sequence comes from Niveispirillum sp., assembly GCA_016463045.1. GTDB lineage: Bacteria > Pseudomonadota > Alphaproteobacteria > Azospirillales > Azospirillaceae > Niveispirillum. The sequence continues at coordinate 1,925 of JAEMSB010000644.1, read as the reverse complement.
ACGCCGCCGGGATGGGCACCTTCGGACCGGATGACCTCCATGAAGCCCCGCACCTCGCCCAGGACCCGGTCGAACGGACGGGTCTTGAAGCCGGTGGAGGACTTGACGGTATTGCCATGCATCGGGTCGCAGGACCAGACGACGGTGCGGCCTTCCCGCTGCACCTTGCGGACCAGCGGCGCCAGCTTGTCCGCCACCTTATCGGAGCCCATGCGTACGATCAGGGTCAAACGACCCGCCTCGTCCGCCGGGTTCAGGATGTCGATCAGGCGGATCAGATCATCCGGGTCCATGGTTGGGCCGCATTTCAGGCCAACCGGGTTCTTCACCCCGCGCAGGAACTCCACATGCGCACCGTCATACTGGCGCGTGCGGTCGCCGATCCACAGCATATGGGCCGACACGTCGTACCAATCGCCCGTCGTGCTGTCGATACGGGTCAGCGCCTGTTCATAGGGCAGCAGCAGCGCCTCGTGGCTGGTGAACAGTTCCGTCTCGCGGATCTGCGGGGTGGTTTCACCGGTGATACCGCAGGCGGCCATGAAGGACAGCGTCTCGTCCAGACGGTTGGCCAGATCCTGATACCGCTCGCCCTGCGGACTTTTCTCCACAAAACCCAGATTCCACTGATGCACCTTGTGCAGGTCGGCATAGCCGCCCTGGGCGAAGGCGCGCAGCAGGTTCAGCGTGCTAGCCGACTGGTTATAGGCCTGGACCATCCGCTCGGGATCGGGGATGCGGGCGTCGGGCGTGAAGTCGAAACCGTTGATGATGTCGCCGCGATAGCTGGGCAGCTCAACGCCATCGATCACCTCTGTATCGGCGGAACGCGGCTTGGCGAACTGCCCGGCCAGACGGCCCACCTTCACGACAGGCGTCGCCGCACCGAAGGTCAGCACGACCGCCATCTGCAACAGCACGCGGAACGTGTCGCGGATATTGTTGGGATGGAACTCGGCAAAGCTTTCGGCGCAGTCGCCCCCCTGCAGCAGGAATGCCTCCCCGCGCGCCACCTTGCCCAGATGATCCTTCAGCCGTCGCGCCTCGCCCGCAAAAACCAGCGGCGGATAGGCCGCCAGCTTGGCTTCGACGGCCTTCAACCTGGTTTCGTCGGGATAAGACGGGACCTGCCGGATCGGCTTGGCGCGCCAGCTGTCAGGCGTCCAGCGCCCAGCGGTCCCCACCTTCTGCGTATCCGTCGACATGTCCTGCTTTTCCTTCTACAGCCATCGCCGCACCGGCCTCTTCCCGGCGGCGGGATGTGCATATGGGTTACCCAGCATCGGATTTCACCGGTGGGTCGAACTTTGTAAGCGGAGAGTGCCGGTATTTTCCAGTCCAAACGACCTGCATTCTGCGCAATGTTCGTGCGCAAATAGGCCGCGCGGGCGGACAAGGCCTTGCCTATACTCGCCAGCAGATTATCCGCAGACAGGACAGGACCCGCCGATGACGGCCGATGCAGCAAGCCCGGAGCAGAATAAGGCCCCCATCGGCTGGCGACAGGTGCTGCGCTCGCTGGGCCAGCGCAAGGTGCTGGTCATGCTGCTGCTAGGCTTTTCCTCGGGCCTGCCCTTCCTGCTGACGGGCAATACGCTGGGCTTCTGGCTGCGGGAAGGCGGGGCTGATCTGGCCACCATCGGCTTTCTGTCCTGGATCGGGCTGGCCTACTCATTGAAGATGCTGTGGGCGCCGTTGGTTGACCGGCTGGACGCGCCGATCCTGGGGCGACTGGGCCGGCGGCGCGGCTGGATGGTGCTGTCACAACTGCTGATCGGGGCCGGGCTGTTCGGGATGGCCGCCGTTGGGCCCGATGGGGCAAACCTGTGGAAGCTGGGTGCCTTCGCCCTGCTGGCGGCGTTTGCATCGGCGACGCAGGATATCGTGGTCGATGCCTGGCGCATTGAAAGTGCGGAAGATGGGGC
>JAEMSB010000152.1:7472-8906 GCA_016463045.1 Niveispirillum sp. | reverse complement strand
TGTGCCGCCGTGGCATCCGCAGCGTTATCGGGATCAGGCACATGACCGGTCAGCGGCACCGCATGCTGTGGGCTGGTGCCCCAGGTGATGGTGGGTGCGATGGCGGCGCAGTCGATGCGGATTTGCTTGTCAAAGATCGCATCCGCATCACTGACCAGCCCCTGCCAGTCGGCGATGGCGGCATCCCACAGATCGCCCTTGGGCGCAAAGGGGCGGCCCTTGACCCAGTCGATGGTCTTGGAGTCAGGCGCCACCAGTCCTGTCCAGGCCGCGAATTCGACGGCCATGTTGCACAGGGTCATGCGCGCCTCCACCGACAGGGCAGACACCGCAGACCCGGCAAATTCGATGGCGTAGCCCGACCCGCCGCCGGCCCCATGGGCCGCGATCAGGTGCAAGATCATATCTTTTGCGCCCACGCCGGGGGGCAGTGCCCCGTCGAACCACACGCGCATGGTCTTGGGCCGTTTGACCACCAATGTCTGGGTGGCAAGCGCGTGCGCCGCCTCGGTCGATCCGATACCCCAGGCCAAGGCGCCCAGCCCGCCCTGCGTGCAGGTATGGCTGTCGGGACAGACCAGTGTGGCCCCGGGCAGGGCGATGCCCTGTTCAGGCGACACGACATGCACAATGCCCTGGCGGTCGTCACCGATATCGAAGACGCGGATGCCGGCTTCCGCCGCCGCCGCCCGTGTTTCCTGGATGAAGGCAGTACCACCGGGCATGATGGTCGTATCGCTGCGCCCCGGCAGCGTATCGACGATATGGTCCATACAGACAAAGGCGCGGTCGGGATGGCGCACGCCACGCCCCTGTTCCTTCAACCCTTTCAGCGCCATGGACCCGGTGCGTTCATGCAGCAGCACACGGTCGATATAAAGCAGGTCGGTCCCGTCACCTAGATCGGCGACGCAGTGACGCGCCCACAGCTTCTCCACAAGGGAAAGGCCCATTTCCTTACCCCCCCGTCGCGGGCCGGGCATCATCGCCGGGCAGGCTTTCCTGGGTGGGGTAACGCCCCATGGTCAGCAGCAGGGCCGCACCGGTCAGCAGGGCAACAGCGCCGTACAGCAGGGCAGTGTCGTAATGGCCGCTCTGGACGAACATCCGCCCGAAAATGAAGGGCCCGAAACCCGCACCGAAGGCAAAGAAACCGTACATCATGCCGTAAATGGCACCATAGGATCGCATGCCGTAATAGCGGCTGACCATGAAGGCCAGGATGTCATATTCGACACCGGCGGCGAACCCGATCAACAGGACAGCCACAATGGCGGGCGTTGCCGTAACGCCATCGCCCGTTAGCAACAGACAGGCCGCCGCCGGCAGGGCCAGCAGCACAAAGGCCACGCCCGGTGCCCAGAACCGGTCGATCAGCCAGCCGCCGATCAGGCGTCCCGCAATGACGGACGGGCCGATCAGGCTGGCAATCTG
>JAEMSB010000152.1:883-7462 GCA_016463045.1 Niveispirillum sp. | reverse complement strand
AATCTGCACTGCCTGCTGCGCATCCAGCCCCTTAGAGCCCAGGATCTTTTCCAAATTGGGGATCGGGCCGCCGACGGCGAAGGCGATGGGCACGAAGGCGATGGCCAGCACCCAGAACCGGTAGGTGCGCAGTGCCTGACGCAGGGTGAAGCCGCGATGCGCCACCTTGGCCGGCGCCCCCATTGCCCCTTTGTCCGTCACGTCATGGAACAGCAGGAACGCAACCGGCAGCGCAAGCAACAGCGGCAGCAAAGCCAGGCCGACATAGGCCATGCGCCATCCGACCACGCCGATCAGGTAATTGGCATAAAGCTTGGCAAACGCCCCGAACAGGCCCGTGCCCAGCAGCGACAGGCCCAGGGCCAGACCACGATTGGCGTTGAACCAGTTGTTGACGGCCCGCGTCCAGGTGATGGGCAGGGTGCCCGCGCCCAGCGCCGCCATCAGCATCCAGTTGATGTAGAAGAGCGTCAGCGATCCGTTCGAAAGCGCGAAGCCCGCCAGCGTCAGGCCAAACAGTGCGACAGAAATCAGCACGACACGTCGGACACCGAACTTGTCAGCAGCCATACCGGCCACCGGCCCCATGACCATGGCCCCAAGGGTCATGATCATCAGCGCCAGCATAATCTGATCGACGCCCCAGCCGAATTCCGCCGACAGCGGCGCCACGAAGACACCCATCGTGTAGAAGGGAATGGGCGACAGCCCGGTCCCGATGCCAAGGGCGGAGGCGGCGACCACCTTCCAGCCTTGCCTGAATTCAGACCGATCGACAGACATGCACGCCCCCGGCTTTAAATGGTATAATGATATGTCTTTATCATGACACCATCAGCCTTCACCAATGGGAATGCTGGCCGGCGGAAAGTTTTCATCGCCCCATCCACCCAGCGGACAATGGCTGCGCTGCCAATTGCAGCGATGGCCCCTTCATCCGTCCACAGGACGGGCCATCCCTGTCCACCTGACAGATGAATGCGGCGCCGGCCATTTCAAAACCCGCCAGTCTGTTGGAAACAGGGTCAGTTCACTTACCAGACGGAAAGACGATACGATGCGGTTCGAGCCGACGATGGTGCGGGAAGAGAAGACGGCCCGGCAATTGTTTGAACAGGTGAAGGCCAACCCCGCCCGCGCGAAGTTCGGCTTCGGCAGCCGGGTCGCCATCGTGAATGTCGATTTCCAGCAGGCCTATACGCGACCGGACTTGTTCCCCAAGACGGCCTATGTCACCGACCCGGATCAGATCGCGCATGTGAACCGGATCAGTGCCGCCGCCCGCCGGCTGGGTATGCCCGTGATCTGGACCCGCGTGATGTACAAGCTGGATGCGGGCGATGCCGGCGTCTGGGGCACGCGCACCGACACGCCCGACAGCCTGCAGAACATCAAGGCCAACAGCGACCGCCATGCCTTCGACCCGCGCGTGGAGATCGACCCTGCCGTGGACTTCGTCTTTGACAAGCGGATGCCATCGGCCTTTTTCGAAACGCCGCTGCCCAGCTATCTGGTCTGGCACAAGGTCGATACGGTGATCGTGACGGGTGGCAGCACCTCGGGCTGCGTCCGCGCCACGGCAGTGGACAGCCTGTCCCACGGCTATCGCACCATCGTGGCGGAGGAATGCGTGGCCGATAAGCACGAAAGCTATCACTACGCCAACCTGACCGACCTTCTGCTGAAATATGCCGACGTCGTGAATGTGGCGGAAGTGGACGCCCATTTGGCGGCCCTGGGCGGTTGAGCGGGAGGACGGAAGTGATGCACAGCGATCCCAACCTGTATGATTTCTGGCCCTACCGCGACCGGCCCAAGATCACCTGGCCGGGGAACAAGAAGGTCGCCTTCTGGGTGGCCCCGAATATCGAATTCTATGAACTGGACCCGCCCATCAACCCATCGCGCAAGCCCTGGGGCCGGCCGCATCCCGACATCGTGCCCTATTCGGCCCGCGACTGGGGCAATCGGGTCGGGCATTGGCGGCTGATGGAGGTGATGGACGAGTTCAAGGTGCGCGGCAGCATCAGCCTGTCCGTCGCCATGCTGGACCATCACCCGGAAATCATCCGCGCCTGCGTGGACCGTGACTGGGAATTCTTCAGCCACGGCATCTACAACACCCGCTATTCCTACAACATGACGGAGGCGCAGGAACGCGCCGTGCTGGAAGACAGCATCAAATCCGTCATGGATGCCACGGGGCAGCGCATCCGGGGCTATCTGGCACCGGCATTGACCCATACCGAACGCACGCTCGATCTCTTGGCCGAATATGGCTTCTGGTATAGCTGCGACCTATTCCAGGACGACCAGCCGCAACCCGTGAAGGTGAAGGGCGACAACCGCCTGATTTCCATGCCCTACAGCCTGGAGGTCAATGACGTCATCACCTATGGCATCTATCATCAAAGCCCACGGGCCTATGCCGATGCCTTGATGCGCCATTTCGACCAGTTGCTGGAGGAAGGGGCGGAGACAGGGACCGTCATGTGCATCCCGCTTCATGCCTATCTGGTCGGCCATCCGCATCGTATTGGCCCGTTCCGGGAGGCCTTGCGCTATATCACCAGCCACCGCGACGATGTCTGGGTGACGACGGCGAAGGAAATCGCCGAGTTCTATATGGCCAACCATTACGACCAGACCCTGGCCGACATCGCCCGGCGTGGCGATGCGCGGCCTGGCACCGGTTTCAACCCGCAGGGGGGCCTGTGATGAGCATCCTACCCGACAGCTATTTCACCTATGCCAAGCGTCATGCCGGCCCGGACCATGACCATTATCCGGCCTCCCCCATCATCGACCGCGCGCCCATCACCCTGCCGGGTGGGGTCAAACTGGGCCTCTGGGTGGTGGTCCCGCTGGAATTCTTCCCCCTGAACCCATCGGGGCAGCCGTTCAAGGCGCCGGGTGCCATGCAGACGCCCTATCCCGATCTGCGCCATTACACCACGCGTGATTACGGCAACCGGGTCGGTGCCTATCGCCTGCTGACACTGTTCGGCAAACTGGGACTGCGCGCCACCTTCGCGGTACAAGGCGCGGTCGCGGAACGCTATCCGGGGCTGGTACGGGATGTCCTGTCGGATGGGCATGATATCTGCGCCCATGGCTGGGACACGGACAGCCTGCACCATTCCGGCCTTTCGGCAGAGGTGGAGGATGGCTACATCACCCGCACCCTGGACGCGGTGCAGACGGCCTGTGGGTATCGCCCCGACGGGTGGTTGAGCCCCGCACGGGCCGAGGGCTTTGCCACGCCGGCCCGGCTGGCGGCCAAGGGGATAAGCTGGTTCGCGGATTGGGCGCATGACGATCTGCCCACCCGGTTCCGGACGGAGGCGGGCGATCTGGCGGCCCTGCCCCTTTCCAATGAGCTGGACGACTGGCAGATCCTGATCAACTACACACGGCCGGAGCATGAATGGACCACGCAGGTGGCGGATGCCGCCGACTGGCTTCTGGATGAGGCGGGCCGGTTCAACAGCCCGCGCCTTCTTACCCTGACCGTGCGCCCCTATGTCAGCGGCCTGCCCTATCGCGTCAAGGCGCTGGGCGACAGTCTGAAGGGCGTGCTGGACCGGGCCGGGGCCGCCGGGGTGACGCCGCGCGACCTGACACGCGCCCTGTCAGCATGAGGATGGAACGCTCCCGACCGCAACGCCATCCTTGTGCGGCAGGCACAAGATGCGGATAAGTCGGGAGCATTCCCTTTCCATGCCCCCTGGACGCCCCTTCATGGACCAAGAATTGACCCCGGCGGGATTGAGCCCGGATCAACTGGACCCCAGCGCACCGGTTCCGCTTTATCACCAGATCTATCTGGTGCTGCGGGAGAAAATCCGCACGGGCGAATTCCCAGCCCATTCGGTAATCCCCGGCGAACAGGAACTGGCCCGGCTGTTCGATGTGTCACGGATCACGGTGAAACGCGCGCTGAACGAACTGGCGGCCCATGATCTGGTCAGCCGGCATCGTGGGCGCGGCACATTGGTCACCGCATCCGCCGCCCTGCCGCAGGTCCATGGCAGTTTCGACAATCTGATCGACAGCCTGAAGACCATGGGGCTGGAAACACAGGTGCAGGTGCTGGAACTGGCTGATATGCCGGCCCCGCCCGCCGTGGCGGCACTGCTGGATATGGAAGCCGGCACCCTGGTGCAGCGCGCCGTACGCCTGCGCAAACTGTCGGGCGAGCCGTTCAGCTATCTGATCCAGTACATGCCCACCGATATCGCCGCCCGCATCAGCCGGGAGGAGATGGAAAGCATCCCCACCCTGGTCCTGCTGGAACGGGTCGGTGCCACCCCGCATGAGGCGGAGCAATGGATCACGGCGGTCGCCGCCGAACCGCAGATGGCCGCCGCCCTTGACCTCGCCTCCGGTTCACCGCTGCTGCGGGTGGAACGGGTGATGCGGGACAAGGATGGCCGCGCCGTGCAGCTCATCCACGCCCATTACCGGCCAGACCGCTTCAAATATCATATGCGTTCCACCCGCAAATCCGCCGGAAGCTGGCGCGCGGACGGGTGAGAGACAGAGACAAGGTGTGACATGTCCGACAAGGTTATTCTGCGCCGCGACGCCGATGGCATCGGTCGCCTGATCCTGAACCATCCTGCCAAGCGTAATGCCCTGTCGCAGGAAATGTGGCGGCTGGTGCGTGTGCGGCTGGATGAGGCGGCGACGGATCCCACCATCCGCGTGCTGGTGGTGCAGGGGGCGGAAGGAACCTTTGCCGCGGGGGCCGATATTTCCGAATTCGAAGCCGCCTATGAAACACGCGAAAGCACCGCTGCCTATGCCGGCGACATTGCGGGCGCCATGGACGGGCTGGCCGATTTCGTGAAACCGACCATCGCCATGATCCAGGGGGCGTGCGTGGGCGGCGGGCTGGGTCTGGCCCTGGCCTGCGACCTGCGCTTTGCCGCATCCGACGCCCGCATGGGCATCACGCCGGGCAAGCTGGGCCTAGTCTATCCACTAGGCGATACGAAGCGGCTGGTGCAAGCGGTGGGGCCAAGCCATGCCAAGGACCTACTGTTCACGGGCCGTCTGTTGGGTGCCGACGAAGCGCTTGCCATGGGGCTGGTCAACCGGGTGACGGCGGTGGATACGCTGGAAGCCGCGGTGCTGGATTATGCCGGACAGATCACGGCGGCCAGCCAGTATACGGCACGCGCCACCAAGCGGATGATCAACCGCGTGCTGGGCGGGCAGTTGACCGACGATCCCGACACGGTGGCAGAATTCCTGGACGCCATCGAGGGTGAGGATTTCATCGAAGGGCGCAATGCCTTTCGGGAGAAGCGCAAACCGAACTTTACCTTTGGGTAGAAGGCTTTATTCCCGCTCCCGGTTGAAGCTCATCGAATAGACGAAACGGTCGGCGGGATGGATGCTCTCGCTGGCCAGGAACAGCACGCCCTTGGCATCGTGATAGGTGCGGCGGGTGCGCAGGGCCGCTGTACCCGGTTCACAGCCCAGCAGGGCCGCGTTGCGGCTGTCCAGCACCATGGCGCTGATCTGCTGGTCGATGCGGCTGGGTGTCAGGCCGAACCGGGCCTCGATCGCGTCGGCCACGGTTGGCGTCTCCTCAATCTCCACCTGCAAGGGTGCGCAATCGGTGCGGATCAGGATGCGGGTCAGGCCCACCACCTTCGCCCCGTCGCGGCGCAGGCCGCGCAATTCCCGCCAGTCCGCCGACAGCAGACCTAGATCGCGGGCCATGCCGTCGGCGGGTGCGGGGACATAGGCCAGAATGGTCAGCCGGGCGGTGCGGGCATATTGCAGCAGATCCTGAAATCCCCCCAGCGGCTGCACGAACAGGGCCGGCTCCGCACTGGCCGCCACCACGGTACCCGCCCGGCGCTTACGGGTCACCAGACCGGCTTGCGTCAACAGGCGTAGCGCATCGCGGGCCGTGTGGCGGGAAATGCCGTGGGTGGCACAAAGCTCCTGCTCCGTCGGCAGAAGTTCGCCGACCTTATAGGTGCCGCTGGTAATGGCGGCACGCAGCATCTGGGCGATCTGCTGGTATCGGGGAACGGCCACGCTGCGCTTTCCTTATCTGCGGACGGGGGATGAAAGCCCCCGCAAGGCCGCTTCGTCAACCGTGACCGGGACCCGGCCTCTCCACCTGTCGGACGGGCGGCATGAAATCCATCCCGTCCCACCATCGCATGGCTGTTTGATGCCGGGAAGCATGGTACGGAGTTTTGTCCGGACAAATAGGGTCATGATGATGCTGATCGCCCAGTTCGCCGACCATCTTTCCCGCCCGGTTCCCACCGCGATGCGGCGGCGCGCGGCTGTTCATCTGTTGGATTGGGCGGGATGTGCCGTGATCGGGGCGGCAACACCGGTCGCCGACACGCTTGCCGCTGTCTTCCTGGACGGTGCCAGCGGTCCGTGCACCGTGATCGGTCGCGCGCATGGTGCGGGAGCGGAAGCGGCAGCGCGGTATAACGGCGCGCTGGGCAACATTTATGAAATGGATGACGTGGACAAGCGGGCAAGGGTGCATCCCGGCCCCATCGTCATTCCCGCCGCCCTGGCCCTGGCCCAGGCGACGAA
>JAEMSB010000152.1:0-873 GCA_016463045.1 Niveispirillum sp. | reverse complement strand
CGCCTGGGCCGCGCGCTGGGCGACGGGCATTACCGCGTCTGGCATACCACAGCCAGTGCCGGAACGGTGGGGGCGGCGGCAGCCTGTGCCAGTCTGCTGGGCCTTGACCGGGATGGCATGGCCCAAGCCATGGCGCTGGCCATCACGCGCACGGGCGGCCTGTGGGAGACACGCAACGATCCGCGGTCCAGCGCCAAGCAGGTTCACAATGCCCAGGCCGCCGGTGATGGTCTGCTGGCCGCACGCATGGCCGCCGCCGGCCTGCGGGGTCCGGCACAGATCCTGGAGGGCAAGGAAGGCCTGTTCGCGGCCACGGCCCCCGGTGCCACGCCCGCCGACCTTCTGACCGGGGTCAGTCCGGCGGGATGGTGTATCACCGATGTCAGCCTGAAGCCCTGGCCCGCCTGCCGCCATGTTCATCCGGTGATCGACGCGGCCCTGGCCCTGCTGTCCAAAACGGGGCGTGAAGGGCTGGACCTGCGGGAGGTGCAGGGGATCGCCATTCAGACCTATGGCGATGCCATCCGCTTTTGCGACCGGCCCGCACCGCGCACTGTGATTGAGGCAAAATTCTCACTCCAGCATGCGGTGGCTGTCAGCCTGTTGGGTGGTCCCCCGCCGCTTTCGGCCTTCGACCCGCCGATGATTGCCAACCCCAGCGTGGCCGAACTGCGGTCGCGGGTGAAGGTGACGGTGGGCGAACCCTATGCCGGGGCCTATCCCCATCATTTCGGGGCACGGGTGGTCGTCAACCTCATCAATGGCGACCTGCTTGTGCATGAGCAGACGGACGCCCTGGGCGATCCGGAAAACCCGCTCTCCATCGACCGCACTATCGACAAGGCGCGCAGCCTGATGCAGGCGGCGGGGATG
>JAEMSB010000151.1:776-8920 GCA_016463045.1 Niveispirillum sp. | reverse complement strand
CGCGGATTGGCTTTGCGCCCGCACGCGGGGGCGCGGCGGCAGTCGCCGCCGGAGTGGTTTCAGCCCTCGCTGAAACCACTCTCCCACGCCGGGATCATGCCCGACCGGTTTTTCTGACGCTTGCAGCATCGGGGGCGGGGCAGCATAGTCCCGCCCCGCCGATCCACGCCGTCAGCAGAAAGCCCGCTCCATGGCCGTCCATCCGCATGATATCGACGCCCGCGCCGAGACGTTCGCCCATCGCCACCTGCTTGGGATCGAGGGGTTGACGGCGCCGGAGATCAATCTGCTGCTGGATACCGCTGATCGCTATGTCGAGCAGAATCGCGGTGAGAACCGGGTGACGAACAAGCTGGCCGGCAAGACCATCGTCAACCTGTTCTTCGAAAACTCCACCCGCACCCGCACCAGCTTCGAACTGGCCGCCCGCCGCCTGGGTGCCGATGCCATCAACATGTCGGTCGATGGCAGTTCGGTGAAGAAGGGTGAGACACTGATCGACACGGCCCTGACGCTCAATGCCATGCATCTGGACGCGCTGGTGGTGCGGCATCAGGAATCAGGTGCGCCGAAGCTGCTTGCCAGCAAGGTCAACTGCGCCGTCATCAATGCCGGCGACGGGCAACATGAGCATCCGACCCAGGCGCTGCTGGACGCGCTTACCATTCGCCGCCGCCTGGGCACGCTGAAGGGCCTGACGGTCGCCATCTGTGGCGATATCCTGCATAGCCGCGTGGCCCGGTCCAACATCCATCTACTGAACATCATGGGTGCCAATGTCCGCGTTGTGGCCCCGCCCACCCTGCTGCCCGGTGCGGTGGACCGGATGGGGGTGGAGGTGCATCACTCCATGGCGACCGGGTTGAAGGATGCCGACATCGTCATGATGCTGCGGTTGCAGCTTGAACGCATGCAGGGTCAGTTCCTGCCCAGCCAGCGGGAATATTTCCGCTTCTTCGGCCTGGATTACGAGAAGCTGGCCGTTGCCAAGCCCGGCGCCCTGATCATGCATCCAGGCCCGATGAATCGCGGCGTGGAGATCGACAGTCTGGTGGCCGACGATATCCACCGGTCGGTAATCCTGCAGCAGGTGGAATTGGGGGTGGCTGTGCGTATGGCCTGCCTGGACCTGCTGACCGCGGCACCAAAGGCCGCGTAAGCGGGATCAGCCCCAGTCCCAAACACCGGGTTGACGCCGACGCATGCTTTCCATCTTTGCCGGCGGCTGCGGGTTGGTGCCGACGCCATCCACAGGCCGCGATGGCCGATACATCTTGTCCCCAATGCGGGGCAGCATACGGAACGGGCTTCCCGTGAAATCGGACGGCTTCGGCAGCGGCCGTTCCGCGATGTCGCATTGATCCATGGCATCCTCCCGTGAACAGGCAGCACATTAGAACATTTCAAGAACATTTACAAGTCGGCTTCGGGATCAAATCGCAGACATGGGTATGTTCCCGGCACGCAGCCATTCCACCGCAAGGATCAGAATGCGTCCTGAACGGACGTGATCCATGCTGCCCCAATTACTTTGGTAAGGGATGGGGAAGCGATGTCACGCCTGGATGCATATGACTGGCCGTTGCTGAGCAATGACCTGAACAACCAGGGCAGTACCGTCCTGCGGGGGTTGCTGACAGCGGACGAATGCGCACGGATTTCCGGGATGTACCCGGATGAAAGCCATTTCCGCAGCCATGTCATCATGGCCCGGCATGGATTCGGGCGGGGGGAATACCGGTACTTCCGCTATCCGCTGCCGGATCTGGTGCAGGCCATGCGGACGGCGCTGTATCCGCATTTGGTCCCGATTGCCAATGACTGGAACGCCCAGTTAGGCCGGGAACGGCATTATCCGGCGGCGCATGCCGACTATCTGGCGCAATGCCATGCGGCGGAACAGAAGCGCCCCACGCCGCTGCTGCTGCAATATGGTCCCGGCGACTATAATTGTCTGCATCAGGACCTGTATGGCGATCTGGTCTTCCCGTTGCAGGTGGCGGTCCTGCTGTCCGAGCCGGGGCGGGATTTCACGGGCGGCGAATTCGTCCTGACCGAACAGCGGCCCCGCATGCAAAGCCGGGTGGAGGTTGTCCCCCTGCGCCAGGGGGATGCCGTGATCTTCGCCGTGAATGAGCGGCCCGTGCAAGGCACGCGCGGCCCCTATCGGGTTGCCCTGCGCCACGGGGTCAGCCGTATTCGCAGCGGTCACCGCCACACGCTGGGCATCATCTTTCATGATGCAAGATGAGGATTGGTCATATCTATGGTCCAATTAAGGATTGATGTGATACAAACAACACTCAACCCTTTATTGAGGTGGCTATATGTCCAATCAACGGATTCCCACCAATACGCTTCTCGCTGCTGCACAGTCCGATGGGGCGGTACAGATCCCCTTGATCTATATCCCACTCGGTGACAGCGCCAAGATCGGTATCCATGTCGCTGTATCGGTCCCAGGCTGGAACAATAATGAACCGGTGAAACGAATTTATGAGTTCGACACGGGCGGTAAGGGCTTCTGGGTGGACTCTACCCACCTGCCGCTTTTGGAAGTGGAGCCGCTGGGATCGGTGGAAACACTTTATACCAGTGGTAATTTTTATGAGGGTACCGCGGCTCTGGCGACCGTGTCCTTTCCCGACGCCACAGTGCCGTCCGGGACCTCTGCACCCGCGATCACCGCTACTGTCGGGCTGGTCACGACCTTCAACCGCTATCCGCAAGGCTGCATGATCCAATCCACCGACCCGCTGGTGGTGGTGAAACGGTCAAATGGCGAAACACAGACATCCGTGCCGGACAAATTCCCGATTTTCACCGAATGCTACGGTGATTTCGGTGCCTCGCTGGACGCAACATCCGGGTCGCCGTCGCTGCTGTCCGTTCTGGCACAGTATGTACCGACTACGCAGAGTAGCCAGGCGCTGCAAAGCGGCTTCATCGTTTCCGTACCAACCAGCGCAAGTGATAAGGGATATCTGATCCTGGGCATCGGCAGCGCGCTGTCCGCCCTATTCAAAACCGAAGTCGCCATGAACCCCAGCGGTAGCCCCGCTTACCCCTTAAACGGCGGCGGAAGCGTGCCGACCTTTTCGGAGCAGATCATCAATGCCGACGTTGCGGTCGGGACCTTGCCCCCACTGCAAGGCCTGGGCATCTGCCTGGATACGGGCTGTCCGAAGGTGGTGATGCATGGCGGCACCACACTCACTATCGGTACAAGTTACCCGGACAATTACGGCTCTGGTTCCCTGAGGATTGCCGTCGATGGCGGTACCGTCTTGATGGATCCGGGAACTGATTACAATACCATGCCCAGCCCGACCACCAACCAGGGGCCGGGTTACATCAATACCGGCGTACAGAACTTCATGGCCTATCAGGTGATGTATAATCTCAGCACCGGGAAGCTCTACCTGTCCGGTGGTGGCTAAGACATCCGGGCGGCGGCTACTTCACACCCGTACCGCTGATCCAGCCGCCGCCCAGCATGCGTTCGCCATCATAGAACACAGCCGCCTGTCCGGGCGAAATCCCGTACTGTGCGGCCTCCAGTTCGACGACCGCGTTGCCATCGCCATGCAGGACCAGAACCGCCGGTGCCGGGTTCTGCGCCGACCGCAGCTTCACCGAGACGGGCATGGGCACCCCGACCGCGTTGGGGCCCAGCCAGTTCAGCTCGCGCACCATCACCTTGTCACGGGCCAGCGACGCGCGCGGCCCCACCACCACCTGATTGGCCACAGGATCGACGCGCACGACATAAAGCGGATCGACATCGTCGCCCGCTTCGGTCTTGCGGCCACCGATGCCCAGGCCCTTGCGCTGACCCACCGTATAATTGATCACGCCGTCATGCCGGCCCATGACGGTGCCATCGACATGCACGATCTCCCCCGGCCGTACGGCACCGGGCCGCAGCTTTTCCACCACCTTGGCGTATCCGCCGGTGGGCACGAAGCAGATATCCTGGCTGTCGGGCTTGTCCGCCACGGCCAGACCCAGCGCATCGGCGATGGCCCGGGTTTCCGTCTTCGGCTTATCGCCCAGCGGGAAGCGCAGGAAATCCAGCTGTTCCTGGGTGGTGGCGAACAGGAAATAGGACTGATCGCGGTTATGGTCGGCCCCGCGCAGCATGGCGGCCCGACCATCGACCAGTTCGCGGCGCGCATAGTGGCCCGTGGCCATGCAATCGGCCCCCAATTCGCGCGCCTGATCCAGCAGGTCCTTGAACTTGACCGTCTGGTTGCAGCGGACACAGGGGATCGGCGTTTCGCCCTTCAGATAGGTATCGACGAAATCGTCCATCACCGACTGCTTGAACCGGCTTTCGTAATCCAGCACGTAATGGGGAATGTCGATCTGGTCGGCCACGCGGCGGGCATCATAGATGTCTTGGCCGGCGCAGCACGCGCCCTTCTTGCCGACCGTCATGCCGTAATCATAAAGCTGCAAAGTGATGCCGACGACGTCATAGCCTTCACGGCGCAGCATGGCAGCCGCAACAGAGCTATCGACGCCGCCGGACATGGCGACGACGACGCGGGTATCGGCCGGGGCCTTATCAATGCCAAGCGAGTTCATGCCCCCTATATAGCGGCAAACCGGGCCGGGGCAATTGCGCATCCCTTGCGGGGCCGCCATACGCCAAGCGGCTGGTTATATGCCGCCCCCTCATGTAAAACGCTTGTTTGAATGATCTGGAAAGGGGGGACGTGCGCATGCCCAGCATCAAGGCCAATGGCATCGCCATTGCCTATCAGGATGAAGGAAACGGCCCCGCCCTGCTGCTTTGCCATGGCTGGCCGGAACTGGGGCATAGCTGGCGACATCAGGTGCCGGCCCTGGTAGCCGCTGGCTACAGGGTAATCGTGCCGGACATGCGCGGCTTTGGCGGGACCGATGTACCGGACGCGGTGGAGGATTACACGATCCTGCATCTGGTGGGCGACATGGTCGGCCTGCTGGACGCGCTGAAGATCGAGAGCTGCACCATCATCGGCCATGATTGGGGCGCCCCCGTCGCCTGGCATGCCGCCCTGATGCGACCGGATCGGTTCCGGGCCGTGGCCGGTCTGGCCGTGCCCTGGTCGCCGCGCGGCCCCCATGGCAGCCTTGTCGGCATGGCCCGTGCCCAGGGCCTGAACCGGTTCTACATGGTCTGGTTTCAGGAACCGGGCGTGGCGGAGGCGGATCTGGAGCGGGACCCTTACGAAACCCACCGCCGCCTGCTGGTCGGTGCCTCGGGCGCGTCGGCAGCGGCAGGCAAGGGCTGGCCGCTGGTCATCCCGGATGGCAAGGGGTTGGTTGAAGCCTGCCCGCCGGTCGAGAGCCTGCCCGACTGGCTGAGCGAAGACGATTTGCAGACCTATGCCACAGAATATCGCCGGACCGGCCATCGCGGCGGCCTGAACTGGTACCGCAACCTGGACCGCAACTGGGCGCTGACGGCCCCCTGGCATGGCGCGCCGATCCGCGTGCCAGCCTGCTTCATTGCGGGTGCGTTGGACGGGGTGCTGCGCATGCCGGGGATGGACAAGGCGCTGCGCGCCATGGAGGGTATCACCTGCACCGATTATCGCGGGACCACCCTGATCGACGGGGCCGGCCATTGGGTCCAGCAGGAGGCACCGGAGGCGGTGAACGCGGCGCTTCGGCAATTCCTTGCCGGCCTATGATGGGAATAATATGACGGAAAATCAAATGCTTGCCGGCCAATGCTACTGTGGCGGTGTACGATACAGGGTGGCCGATCTGTTTGAGTACGCGTTGAATTGCCACTGTTCCGGTTGTCGGCGTACCACCGGCGCCGCTTTCAAGCCGTTCGCCGGGATCGCGGCGCGTCATCTCACCGTAACCCAGGGAGAGGTGAGGGTTTATGGCGATGCTCTGTGTCATGACGCGCATTGTCCTACCTGCGGCTCGCTGCTCTATTCCCTGGTCAGGGACGCTACCTTTGTGCATGTCGCCTTGGGAACCTTGACGGACACACCCAGTATCCGGCCCTCGGCCCATATCTTCGTCGCTTCCAAGGCGCCTTGGTACGATATCACGGACGATTTGCCTCAATATGAGGGACATATCCCCTGACCCCTTGCAGTAGCGTCGGAGTCCGAATATACCCTGAGTGCAACCTTTGCGCGGGGCATCATGATCAATGACATGTTCGACCGGTTGAGCGAGCCGGCAGCGAACCGGCTGGCCGACGGGTTTGTGCGGGTGGCGGCGGCGCTGAAGGCCAATGACTGGCGCGATGCCACGCCCCACGGCCTGACGGCGACGCAGGCCCGCATTCTGACACTGCTACGTGACAATCCCGACGGTCTGCGCCCCGTCACCATTGCGGCCCGCATCGGGGTGAAGGCCCCAACGGCCAGCGAGGCGACGACCACCCTGATCCAGAAAGGTCTGGCAGCCCGTGTGGCCGCCCCCGATGACGGGCGCGGCAATCTGGTGCTGGCCACCCGCGCCGGTCTGGCCCTGGCCGACCGGTTCGGCGGGGGGCCAGTGTTCCTCATCGATGCGCTGGGCGATATGCCGGCGTCGGACCAATTGTCGCTGCTGCGTCTGATGCTGCGGCTGATCCGCACGCTGCAACGGGCCGGCCAGATCGCACCCAGCAAAATGTGCTTGGATTGCAAATACTTCCAGCCAAACGTGAATCCAGGATCGGATCAGCCGCACCATTGCCATTTCGTGGGCGCGCCGCTGGGTGACCGGCATCTGCGCCTGGATTGCCCCGAACAATCCCCCGCCCCCATTCCCGTCGCGAACGAGGTCTGGGCCGGCTTCCTGAATGACCGGGGAGAGGTGCGATGAGCATCCGATTGTCCCACCTGTTGATCGGCACGCCGCAGCCCCTTGGCGACAAGGCCGTGCCCAGCTCCATCGCCAGCCGCCGCCCCGTCACCGGTCCCGTGCGCGTCACCATGCTGGGGCTGGATGGTGATGCCGTGGGCGATACCAAGGTGCATGGCGGCCCCGACAAGGCCATCCATCTTTACCCGCATGATCATTATGCCGTCTGGGCCGCAGAGCAGCCGGCGATGGCGGCGCACCTGTCGCAAGCCGGGGCGTTTGGCGAAAACCTGTCCGTCGCCGGGTTGACGGAGGCGGATGTCTGCCTGGGCGATGTGGTGGCGCTGGGCACCGCCCGGTTGCAGATTGCGCAGTCGCGGCAGCCCTGCTGGAAGCTGGGTGTGCGGTTCGGCCTGCCCACCCTGCCGCGTCTGGTACAGAAGACCGGGCGCACCGGCTGGTACTACCGCGTGCTGGCGGAAGGGACGTTGCAGGCCGGCGACGAATTGCGCCTGATCGACCGGCCCAACCCCGCCTGGACGCTGGCCCGCGCGCTCCGCACCCTTTATGTGGACACGCTCAACCGCGATGCCCTGACCGAACTCTCCACTCTGCCCGGCGCCAGCGCGGGCCTGCAGCGTCTGGCCGCCAACCGACTGGCCAATGAAGCAGTGGAGGATTGGGAGCGACGGTTGGGGGGTGTTTAAGCCGTCACCGACCCCGGCACCACCGGACGCGGACGGCCATCCTTGCCCAGGGCGACATAGGTGAACACACCCTCCGTCACCTTGTAGGCGGTGCCGTCATAGCGGCGGACCCAGACATCGACGCGCACGCGGATGGAGGTGTTGCCGATCCGCTCCACCTCTGTGTAGCAGTTCACCTCGTCGCCAACGGCCACGGGGCGGTGGAACTTCATGGCCTCCACGCCGATCGTCGCCACCGGCCCGCGCGCCACGCGCACGGCGGGCGCGGCCCCGGCCAAGTCCATCTGCGACATTACCCAGCCGCCGAACACCTGACCATTGCCGTTCAGATCGGCGGGCATGGCGAAGGTGCGCATGGAGGGCGCATCGCGGTCAAAATCCGGCATCCGTTCCTGGCTCATGCCCTGAAACTCCCTCTTTCATCAAAATGTAGGGGTCTATGTCATCCGGAGATACCGCATCTCCTTGAACAAGACCCCGACCCATTCCTATAATGGCGCATGAGCGACCTCTTCCAGAACTCCGCCGCCAAGCAAGACAGCTATTCCGCCCAGGACATCGAGGTCCTGGAGGGGCTGGAACCCGTTCGCCGCCGTCCCGGCATGTACATCGGCGGCACGGACGACCGCGCGC
>JAEMSB010000151.1:0-766 GCA_016463045.1 Niveispirillum sp. | reverse complement strand
GCATCGACCTGGACCTGTCCGCCGACGGGACGGTCACGGTGCGCGACAATGGCCGTGGCATCCCGACGGATGAACATCCCAAATATCCCGGCAAGTCGGCGCTGGAAGTGATCTTCACCACACTGCATTCCGGCGGCAAGTTCTCCGGCAAGGTCTACGCGACCTCGGGCGGTTTGCATGGCGTCGGTTCGGCGGTGGTGAACGCCCTGTCCGACCGCCTGCATGTGGAGGTGGCGCGCGACCGGCAGCTGTTCACACAGACCTTCTCGCGCGGTTTGCCGCTGGGTCCGCTGACCCATGCGGGTACGGTGCAGAATCGGCGCGGCACCACCGTCAGCTTCCATCCCGATGCCGAGATTTTTGGACCCGACGCACATTTCAAGCCGGAACGGCTGTACCGGCTGTGCCGGTCCAAGGCCTATCTTTATCGCGGCGTGGAAATCCGCTGGTCCTGCGACACCGCCCTGATCAGCGCCGATAGCGGCGTGCCAGCGGCAGAAGTGCTGCATTTTCCCAATGGCCTGTTGGATTACCTGAACGGCACGCTGAAAAGCCGGGCCACCGTCACCCCCCTACCCTTTGCCGGACAGGCCGATTTCCCTGGCGATGCGGGCCGTGTGGAATGGGCCATTGCCTGGCCGGAGGATGACGAGGGCTTCAGCCACACCTATTGCAACACTATCCCCACCCCGCTGGGCGGTACGCATGAGGTGGGGCTGCGCGGTGCCCTGACCCGCGCCATCAAATCCTATGGCGAGATGTCGGG
>JAEMSB010000643.1 GCA_016463045.1 Niveispirillum sp. | reverse complement strand
CCATGGGTTTACGATGGCGGCGTCGCCGGTGGTGTGGCCGGGGCGGCGGCGGGCGGCGGCGTAGCCGCTTCCTGCCGGGTAGCACGATATTTTTCCAGGAAATTGCGGAACAGGTCGATCTCTGTGATGCGTTGGCGGATGGTGTTGGCATCGGCCAGACCCGCCGACTCCTCCGGTCGGGTCAGCAGGCGGAAGAAGGTCGCATCCTTTGACTTTTCCATCGCCGCCCCGAAATCACGGCGCAGGGCGTCCAGCCCGGCATTGTCGCCGGCCAGCGACAATGCCGTCGCGCGGTTGACCACCAGACTGGATATCTCCGGGTCCAGTGTGGCACCGGGGGCGGGCGGCGGGCCGATGACATCGGCCATGGCCTGTGCCGCTGCCTTCCATTGCTTATCGCGCATGGCGATACCGATACGCAGCAGATTGGCGTCACGCGACTGGTCGGCAGCCAGCAACTGAACCGCTTCGGCCCCCTTGTTGATCTGCGACAGGGCGCGGGCGCGTAGCAGCTTGCGCTCCTCCGCCAGCTCCGGCGTGATCTCCGGCACCTCGCTTTTGTCCAGTGCCGCCACCGCCAGTTCCGGCGTGCCATCCAGCAGACGGATGCCGGCCAGCCGCGTGCCGACCTGCGCCTTTTCCAGGCCCTGCAACCGATACTGCACCTGATGGTCCAGCAGTTGGCCGGCACGGTCCAGCAGGTCGATCTCGACCAGCCGTTCGGCCAGCTTGCGGATGATGCGGTCACCATCGGGACCGGGGGGCGTCAACTCCCGGTATTGCTCATAAAGCCCCATTGCCTCCAGCGGCGACATCTTCGCAGCCCCGTCCGTGGCGAACAGGTCCGTGAAGGTCCGGGTCATGTCCGCCGCAATCTCCCTGGCCTCCGGCGTGTCCGGGAAGGCGGAGATGGTCTGGCGCATACTGTCGAAGGCCTGGGGATAGTTGCCGGCAATGGCATGCACCTCCCCTATACGGCGCAGGTTGGACAGTTCCAGCGCATCGCCACGCCAGGCGAAGCGCATCTCCTCCATCTTCTTGGCCGCCTCCTTGGGCGGCATCTTGCCGGCAGCAAGGGCCGTGTCGATATAGTCGCGCTTGGCCCGCATGGAATAAAGCCGGTCACGCCCGCCCTGCGCCTGCTTGAAATAGGACAGGGCCTTGTCATTGTCGCCCAGGGCGCGGAAAACGGCACCCCGGAAATACTGTACCGCGGGTGCCTGGTCGCCGCTTTCGCCGCCCCGCTTGGCGACACGGTCCATGATCAGGGCCGCCGCTTCCGGCTGTCCGGCGCGCAAGGATGCATCGGCGGCGGACAGGGCCAGACCGGTGTAGAAAGGTTCCGGATAGCGGTCCAGCAGGTCCTTGGAGGCCTGGAAGGCGGCATGCGCCCCGGCATAATCGCCCTGTCCCGCCAGGGCCGCTGCCCGCCACAGGGCCGCGTCGGGTTCATTGGCCAGTTGCCGGTTCGACAGGTCGGCCATGCCGCCCGCGAAATCACCGGTCAGCACCCGGCCAATACCGCGCACGGCCAGGAATTCGGGCCGCCGGTCCACATCGGGCTGCAAGGACTGCACGCGGCTCAGCATGCCCAGCGCCTCATACCCCATGCCATTGGCCAGATAGAAGCGGGCGATATCCAGACGGCCGCGTGTCTTCTCCGCATCTGGCAGGGCCGTCAGACGGTCCCATTTCGCCTGCCGCGTCTTGTTGTAATCGCGCGCCGCCACCTGGCCCCAGCGCTTGAAATCGAACAGCTTTTCCTGCTCCACGGGTGGCGGGGGCGGCGGGATGGCAACCTGAATATCTGCTGGCGGCGACAGACGCAGGCCGCCCGGCACCGTCACCTCCACCCCCTCCCGTACCGGCTGTACCGTCAGCCGGTCATCCAGGGGGCGCATAACAAGGCCCTGTAGGGTCGGCAGGAACTGCACCTCCGTATAGCGCAGCGGCGCGTCCACATGCTGGCCCGGCAGCGGCAGCGGCACCACGGACAGCGTGTCGCCCACCACGGGGTCCTTGAAGGCGATGACCCTTTCCGCCTCTGCCGCCGGCACAACCAGCCGGGGCCCCAGCGCGAAATCCGGGTCCGGTCGGGGTATGATGGAACTGTTGGTGGCCTTGACGCCCGTGGCCTGCGCCAGGGTCACCTGCCAGACGGTGCCGTCACGCCCGACGGATGCCTGCATCAGGGCCGGCATGGACAGGCGGAAGCCGGCCCCGCCCTGAACCGCCACCGGTTCGATGACCGATTGCAGACCGGCAGGCACCGGCGGCGCCGTTTCGGGCGGCACCGTGTCATCGAACAGAATATAGAGATAGCCGGCCCGTTCGAAAATCGCTGCCGCCCGCGCCGCCTTGGGATCAAAGGGCAGGGTCACGGGCGCAATGGCAATCTCCCCTGCCGGCGCGTCTGACGTGCTGGCAGCAGGCGTGG
>JAEMSB010000150.1 GCA_016463045.1 Niveispirillum sp. | reverse complement strand
GATACGGGCCTGAAGCAGGCGCTGCTGGATGGCGGGATCCGCCATGTCATCATCGGCGGCTGCATGACGCCGTTTTGCATCGACACTTCGGTGCGCAGCGCCATCGCCCATGGCTTCGATGTCACGCTGGTCGGTGATGGCCACACGACCTGCGACATGGGCGGCCTGACCTTCGAACAGATCATCGCCCACCACAACACCGTCCTGGGCTGGTTCGGCACGGCACAGAACAAGGTAACGGTGAAGACGGCGGCAGAGGCACTGTAACGGCTGGCGCCAAGCCCGCGATGGGTACTCTAAGCTGTTTTCCGCAGAAGAAGTATTTCGACAGAGCCGTGGTTTTTATCCGGAGCGCCGGCGGCACTCGATCTGCCGCTCGGCACCAACCAACCGGTGCGGCCCCGTTGCTCTGTGCGCCCAAGACGAGTGCCCCAGCAAAAGACGCGCGAATCATGTATAAAATCTAGAACTCCACTTTGAGACGATCCAAGGCGTCATTTGGAAGATCAAGTTCATCCAATCTCGCCAGAAAATCTTGAAGTGACTTTTTTAAGGCCTTTTTTGCCACTCTACTCATGACGAACACATCACCGTAAATCCTGAGATTATTGATAATTACACTTTGAATTTCGTTTAGATTAGCCTTTATACATGCCCCCTTCTTCTCGAACTCGGATATTTGCAATTGGAACCACACAATAACTACATGTCTGGTAAGTATTGAAAAAAACAGCACTCGAAATCTATCCTCATTAAAATCAGCGAGCCGGGGCAGAAGGCTAATATTCTTGTATGAAATCAGATCAGCTGGAATGAGATCAAGCCAACATTCCAACGCAACGTTAGTATAATCATAGATTTCCAGATGTTCTTTGGCAGCGTGATATCTACCAAAACGGCCACACCTGGCCTGTTCCACCAAAATTCTATATCTGACAGATAAAGCATCAAACGCAGTACCGTCTGCCGGCACATTCGCAAATGCCGATTCAAGTCCGTTAGATGCTTCTGCGATCGCCTTTTTTGTTGTGACCCCCGATGCCAAAACGATCACTTCATGGAAGGCACCCACAAAAGCCCTATAAAACATGCATTGACTAGGTTTTAACGAAGACATTTAGTTATTGATATCCCATTATCTCATTTTTTGAAGAGATTATCAGACATAAAGTCAACCAAAAGAGGTTGTATTTTTTTGTAGTTCTCTTCTATTCGCCTGACCATTTCTGCCTGATTTAACTGAGCGGCTATATCTGGCTCTCGCCTGTCTTCTGTTGAGCGGTAGTTTCTTGTATTCGATGCAGCCCGGCCACTCCCGCCGACGCCAATATCAGCCCAGTCGTGGCATACCCCATCGGCTGAGGAGCCATCTTTTCCCGGAATCTTAACCATTGCCTTATGAACCTTTGTACGTTTCCGCATATCGTCACCTGTTTTCTACGACTTACCTGGAGGTTGGCGCAAGAGATTATTATATCAATGGTGATTATATAATAGTGCAAGCACATCCTTTAGTAGATTTATAGATATGATCACAGCAGAGTCTCCCTAAAATTCACTTCAGGATCAGTCATTGGCGACAACTGATCAGGTAGGTTCACACCATAGCACCAAACAAGCATAAGCACACATATGGATGCAACATGGGCGATGGAGCAAAGGTATACAAATCGTCATTATGAAAGGAAATTTTTTTATTATAAACTGTTAACTAATATTAATTGGTAACTTTAAAACATCAACAATGAAACAAAAATTCAAGAATACACTTATAGGACAAATTTTTCTTGCCTATAACAATATCACAACAAATTTCCCAAAAAACCTACTCTATTATTTATATCAAAATTACTATGCGCGAATCAGCAATGGAGCGGGCTACGCACGACCACGACCACAATGGCTGCATCTATTGCCCATCAAATCTACCAAAGATTTTACCACCCGCCCCGGCGCAGCCACTCCTCGATCTGGTCCATACGGTCGGCACCCCAGAACGGTTCTGCATCGACAAAGAAAAACGGGGCGCCGAACACGCCCCGGCTGATGGCCGTCTCTGTCTCCATCCGCAACCGGTCTTTCACCGCAGGCTCGGCAATGCCGGCCTCCACCGCGTCCCGGTCCAGGCCCAGGCTGGCGGCGACATCCAGAACATTCTCCGGCAGGGCCATGTCGCGCCCCTCCGCCCAATGGGCATGGAACAGGGCGCGGGCCAGGGCCGCCGGGCTATGTTCCCCGCCCACCTGATCCAGCCAGTAAAAGGCGCGCGACGCCGCCAGTGACGGGAACGGCGCCGGCAAGGGCTGATGCAGCGGCACACCCCACAGGCGGGCACAGCGGGGCACGTCACGGCGCAGATAGTCACCCTGCAAGGGCTTGTTCAGGTTGGGCACACCGCCGCTGACCTTGAACACCGCCCCCAGCAGGATGGGCCGCCACCGCACCACCCGGCCCCAGCGTTCGGACAGCGCGTCGATGCGGGCCGAGGCCAGATAGGCATAGGGAGAGGCGAAGTCGAAATAGAAATCGATGGGATTGCCGCTCATCTCCGCACCTCCCGACCCTGGCTATCACCAGGGGATACGACGCCCATCATAGGCGAAGAAGGCGCCGCTGTCGCCCGGCCCCGCCGCCGCGATGACGCGGCGCATGCCGGCCACGCTGTCGGTCGGCGCCACGGGTGCCTTCGGCCCGCCCATATCGGTCTGGACCCAACCCGGATGCATCACGATACAGGTGATACCGTCATCGCGCCAATCGGCGGCCAGGGTGCGGTTGCCCATGTTGATGGCAGCCTTGGAGGCGCGATAGGCATACATGCCGCCGCTTTCCGTCTCGGTGATGGAACCCAGCTGGCTGGACACCGTCGCCACCTTCGCACCCGCCGACAACAGCGGACGCAGGGCGAGTGACACCAGGATCGGGGCCAGGCCATTGACCTTCAGTGTCTCCAGCCAGCCCTCGGCATCAATACCGTCCTTGGACTGCGCGGCCAGATCCGGCCCCATGATGCCGGCATTATTGATCAGCAGATCGATGGAGTGGCCCTTCAACGCGCCTGCAAAGGCCTTGATGGAGGCCGGGTCATCGACCGACAGGGCAAACAGTTCCACCCCCGCCACATCGGCCAGCCCGCCGGGGCTGGACAGATCGCGGCAGGTGGCGATGACTTTCCAGCCGTCGGCGGCATATTGGCGGGCAAATTCAAGGCCGATACCGCGATTGGCGCCGGTAATGACGACAGTGGGCATATCGCCCCTCCCCATCTGGTTTCAGGTCAGGCGGTCAGCGCCGCCGTTAATGCCTGAATGTTGTCCCCGCCCGTGGCAACAAACAAGACCTGATCCAACGCATCGGGATGATCCGCGACGAAGGCACGCACGGTCGCCACGGCAACCTGCGCCGCCAGCGCCTTGGGAAAGCGATAGGCACCGGTGGAGATGGCCGGCAAGGCGATGGACCGCCCCCCCTTCTCCACGCACAGTTCCAGCGCGCGGCGGTAGCAGCGGGCCAGAACCTTGTCCTCCCCCATCTTGCCGGTGACATAGACGGGGCCCACGGCATGCACGACCCAGCGCGCCTTCAGCGCGAAACCCGGCGTGATCCCCGCATCGCCGCGGCCCACCGGGTCCAGCGCGGTGGCGGCGGCGAACAGGTCCGGACCCGCGGCATCATGGATGGCGCGCGACACACCGGTGCCGCCACCCAGGCCGGGGGCCGCCGCATTGACAATGACATCAACCTCCAGGGCCGTGATATCGCCCTGGTGAACACGCAACTCGGTCAATTCCTGCTCCATAAAGCGCCGTTCTAAACGGGGCGTCAGACCATGAAGACCAGCGTCGCCGTCCGCCCGCCATCGGTGACGGTCAGGCCCGCCGACATGACGCGCATGATCTCCAGACCACGGCCGGACTTGGCTTCAACATTCACGGGCGGGCGGATGCTGTCGGGATCATAGCCACCGCCCTGGTCGGCGATGCGGATATGCAGCTTGCCATCCGCAACCCAGGCCGACAGGTCGATGCGGCGCGTTGCCTTGTCCGGATCGGCCAGCGTGGCCGTCAGCCGCTGACAGAAGGCGTCGAACTGGCTGGGATCATCGACCAGCGACCCGCCCATGGCCAGATTGCCATGCAGGACGGCATTGATGATCGCCTCATGCAGCGACAGTTCCGCATCATGGCGCACCGCCGCCGGCAGCAGGCCGCGCACCAGCAGCCCCTCACAGAACTGCGCCGCTGTATCCAAGGTCCAGGCAAGCCGCGTGGTCAGGGAGACCAGCAGATGCCCATCGGCCAGCGCTGCCGACAGCTTGGCCGCAGGCAGGGTCCCCGGCGGCCCCTGTTCCACGATTGCGGCACAGCCCGACCGCAGCGCGGCGATCAGATCGGGGGCCGCCCCTTCGGCGATCACCCGGACGATCGTGCCCTCGCCATGCGGACCGGCATCGGCAACGGGCAG
The DNA here is from genome assembly GCA_016463045.1 of Niveispirillum sp. Classification (GTDB taxonomy): domain Bacteria; phylum Pseudomonadota; class Alphaproteobacteria; order Azospirillales; family Azospirillaceae; genus Niveispirillum. The sequence goes on along the minus strand of JAEMSB010000150.1, from coordinate 4,488 downwards.
TCCCAGCTCGGCGGCGATCCGGGTCCGTTCGGCCTTGTCCAGCGTTTCACCGGCCACCTGGAAATCCATCTTTCCCCCGCCCTTCATCCAGCACCCTTTGACTGGTCTACCGCGTTCGACCCACTTCCGTCATCCGCCAGATCGACAACCATGGGCGTCCCGAGCAGAAATCCGTCGCCCGGCGAATATTCCGCCGCTACCCGTCTGGCAAGATCATCACCCGATCGGGCGAAACCGTACAGTGTCTTTCCATCTGCCCAACCGCCGGCACCGCCATGGCCACCGCCAAGCGACGGATTGGTGACCTTTACGCACCACAGCCGGTCGAATCGGTTCCACTGCCTATCCAACATGGAAACCACCCGGCGGGGCGACGCACGCAGCCGCTCTATACGGGTTTCCGCCGTGGTTATGACACCCTGCATCTGCGTGATATGGCGTTCCGCATCGTCCAACGCCTGCCGGATGGCGGCGTCCTCCTTCTTGGCGTGGCGCAGGGCGGCGGCAACCATGTTCTTCTCATCGACGGCGCGCGACAGCTTGCGTTCCACCACGCGGATCACGGCCATCAGCCGGCGGCCCGCCAGCACCAGACCGGACCCGGCCAGTGCCAGCGCAAACAGGCTGATCAGGTTCATCCAGGTGGCGATCATGGCCCGTCCATGCTCCGCGCCGAGGTGACAAAGGTCAGTTCCTGCACCGCAAAACCCGAATCGGGCGAGAACTCCGCAGTCAGCATTTGGCGGGCGGGCCGTTCCCCCGCCGCCCAGATGCGGACATTGTTGGTGTAGCGCCAGATGCTGGGGGCGCTGTCGAAATCGCGGCCCGACTGGTCGGCCAGGATGCGGTTGGCGACACGGGCGGTGTACAGGCTGTCGGCCACGCCCTGCCGGCCCAGCTCGTGCCACACCTCCACCCGGTCGCGCTCCACGGCAGACAGCGTCATCTCCAGCCGGGCCAGCTGCGACTTCATGCGAAACCGCTCTGCGCTGCGGCGGTCGCGCTGCGCGGCGTTCTCCCGGTTGACGGCCATCAGCCGTTCCAGGGCGGCCTGCCCCTCGCGCGTCTCCCGCTTCACTTTCGCGTGATCGGCAACCCATTCATAAACATCGGGGATGACGACCCGCAGCATCTCCAGCAGCACAATGGCGACAAGACAGGCGGCAGCCGAAGACAGGATGATCACGTCGGACGTCGACAGTTCCAGATACATCCAGCCTCCAAACCAGCCCCCATGGACCGGGGCGCTTTGTCGCCGCCGATGATACGAAGACGGGGGCCGCGCGACAGTGAAATTTTTCACCTGTCGCACCTGCCATTGTCCTATCCTGGCCGCCAGGGCGCGGATGGACGCGCCAAACCGTCTGATATTTAGGGATGCTGGTCATGGACAAGGGTTCGCCGAAGGCCATCCTGTTGAAGGATTACGCCGCACCGGCCTGGTGGATCGAAACGGTCGATCTGTCGTTCGATCTGCGGGACGGGGGTACGCTCGTTACCTCGCGCCTGGGCGTACGCCGCAACCTGGATGTGGTCCGTGCCCCCCTGGTCCTGGATGGGCAGGAACTGGAACTGGTGTCCGTCACGGTGGGCGATCGCCCGCTGGGCCCCGACGATTACGCCATCACCCCCGACCACCTGACCATCCCCGACCTGCCCGGCGATCAGCTGGCGATTGAGATGGTCACCCGCATCCACCCGGAAAAGAACACGGCCCTGGAAGGCCTCTATAAGTCCTCCGGCAATTACTGCACCCAGTGCGAGGCCGAAGGCTTCCGCAAGATCACCTATTTCCAGGACCGGCCCGATGTGATGGCCAAATACCGGGTGCGGGTGGAGGGGGACCGCGCTGCCTACCCCGTGCTGCTGTCCAACGGCAATCTGGTGGATCAGGGTGATGCCGAAGGGGGCCGCCATTGGGCGCTGTGGGAGGACCCCTGGCCCAAGCCCTGCTACCTGTTCGCGCTGGTCGCCGGCAATCTGGTCCATATCGAAGACCGGTTCCGCACCCGCTCGGGCCGCGATGTCACCCTGCGCATCTATGTGGAGCCGGGGAACGAGGATAAGTGCGGCCACGCCATGGAAAGCCTGATTAAATCCATGAAGTGGGACGAGGATGTCTATGGTCTGGAATATGACCTGGATATTTTCAACATCGTTGCTGTGGGCGATTTCAACATGGGGGCGATGGAGAACAAGTCCCTCAACGTCTTCAACACCAAGTACATCCTGGCCCGTCCCGACACCGCCACCGACACAGACTTCCTGGGTATCGAAGCCGTTGTGGCGCATGAATATTTCCACAATTGGACCGGCAACCGCGTCACCTGCCGCGACTGGTTCCAGTTGAGCCTGAAGGAAGGCCTGACCGTCTTCCGCGATCAGCAGTTCAGCGCCGACATGAACTCCGCGCCTGTGAAGCGCATCCAGGATGTAACGCGCCTGCGTCAGGTACAGTTTGCCGAAGATGCCGGCCCCACAGCCCATCCCGTGCGCCCCGACAGCTATATCGAGATCAATAATTTCTACACGCCCACCGTCTATGAAAAGGGGGCGGAGGTTTTGCGCATGTACCATACGCTGCTGGGTGCGGCGGGGTATCGGCGCGGTATCGATCTCTATTTCGCCCGCCATGATGGGCAGGCGGTAACCACCGACGATTTCCTGGCCGCCATGCGCGATGCCAACCCGGATGCGGGCGTCGATTGGGAGCAGTTCCGCCGTTGGTACGCGCAGGCCGGAACACCGGGGGTCAGTGGTGAGGGCATCTACGACCCCGCCAGCCGCACCTACCGCCTGACCCTGCGCCAGACGCTGGCCCCCACGCCGGGACAGCCGGTGAAGCAGCCCATGCTGATCCCCGTTTCCCTGGGTCTGGTCGGCCCGGATGGCAAGGATCAGGCCATCAAACTGGCCGGTGAAGACAGCGCCGCCACCGGCACCCGCGTCCTGGCCCTGAATGCGGCGGAACAAAGCTTCACCTTCACCGACGTGCCGGCGGCCCCCGTCCCCTCTCTGTTCCGGGGCTTCTCCGCTCCCATCAAGCTGTCGTTCGACTATTCCGACGCCGACCTGACCTTCCTGATGGCCAATGACAGCGATCCGTTCAACCGCTGGGAAGCCGGACAGACCCTGGCCTCGCGCCTGCTGCTGGGGCTGGTCGCCGACCGGGCGGCGGGCCGTGACATGGCCGTGCCCAAGGGCTTCATCGACGCCATGGGCGCCACACTGTCCCGCGCGGCCGAAGACCCGGCCTTCGCGGCTCTGGCCCTGACCCTGCCGTCGGAAAATTATCTGGGGCAGTTGATGGAGGTGATTGATGTGGACGGCATCCATGCCGCCCGCAATCTGGTCCGCGCCGCCATCGGCCGTACCCATCGCGACGCCCTGCTGGCCGCCTACCGCGCCAACACCGAACAGGGCGACTTCAGCGTCAGCCCCGAGGCCATTGGCCGCCGCGCGCTGAAAAATGCCGCACTGGCCTATCTGCTGGCCGCCGACGATGCCGATGGCAAGGCGATGGCCCTGGCGCAGTACCGCACCGCCACCGGCATGACCGATGTGATCACGGCCCTGGCCCTGATCGCCGACAGCGATATGCCGGAACGGGCGGACGCCCTGGCCGCCTTCGCCGCCAAATGGAAGGATGAGGCGCTGGTCATGGATAAGTGGTTCATGATCCAGGCCACCTCGTCGCGCCCCGACACGCTGGCCAATGTCACGGCCCTGCTGTCCCATCCCGGCTTCAACATCCGCAATCCGAACAAGGTCTATTCCCTGATCGGCGGTTTCACCGGCAATGCCGTGGCCTTCCATGCCGCCGACGGGTCGGGCTATGAATTCCTGGCCGACCGGGTGATTGAGCTGAACAAGCTGAACCCGCAGGTTGCCAGCCGGATGGCCAAATCCTTCGCCCGCTGGCGCAAATATGATGGCGAACGGCAGGCGGCGGCCAAGGTGGCGCTGGAACGTGTGGCCCACACGCCCGACCTGTCGCGCGATGTTTATGAAATCATCGCGCGCAGCCTGGAGGGTTGACGATTGACGCCGGCAACCCAGCCTTAAACGGATTGGGTTGCCGGTACCCCGGACCGGAATGGCGATGAGGCCGCCTTGAATTTCCTGCGCAAGATCCTGGCCCCCAAGGCAGCACCCGTGAAGAAGCGGGTGCCTCCGGCCCTGCCCCCGCCGCGCTTGATGGCGGTTGAAGGCGTGCCGGTGCCGGTGGAGGTGCGGGTATCGGCGCGGGCGCGTCGCCTGTCCATGCGGGTGGATGCCGCGCGCAACATTGTGCGCATTTCCACGCCCCCGCGGGTGCCAGACAAGGACCTGCATTTGTTCGTGGGCCGCCACCGCGACTGGCTGGAACAGCGCCTGTCGGCGGTGCCGGACAAGGTGGCCTTCGTCCCCGGTGCCATCGTACCCATCCTGGGCATCGACCATGTCATCCGCCATGTGCCTGAGGGCCGCCGCACGCCGCAGCCCATG